>JBCBDK010000359.1:0-4824 GCA_038529675.1 Actinomycetota bacterium | reverse complement strand
TGCATGTGTTAAGCACGCCGCCAGCGTTCATCCTGAGCCAGGATCAAACTCTCCAACAAAATTGTGCCTGGCCCTCGTGACCCGCCGAAGCGAGCGCTCGGGCCAGAGCGATTGTCAGACAGTGCCGTCGACTCGGGTGGAATGTTCCCGTTCCGACGACTCCGGCTGGATGACCGTTCGTCTCGTCGCGCCGAAGCACGTCGATCCGATCGGCCAGTTATGTATGTGTTGCTGCCGGCTGGGTAGCCGACAGCGAAATTGACAGACCGTTCGACCCTGCCGACGCGATCCACCGGGGTGGTTCGTGTCGACCTCGAACGGCCCGCACTGGCGTTCTGTCTTCTCTTCCGTTTTCAAGGAGCCGAAGCTCTCGGCAGTCGCTCTGACCTGGTCTGATCGCCGTGAGGCGGGCCGTGGCCGGCGGTGCTGCCGGGTGCCTTTCCGGTTGCGATTGCTCCCGTGAGGCGGAGAGCAAAGCTAACGCACTCCAGACACTCGGACAACCCGGTCTCAGGAAAAAACTTCGACGAGGTGGTGGAGCTTCTTGCCCTTGCGTAGGAGGAGGTACCTCCCGTGGGCCAGTTTCTGGTCGCTGAGCTGGTCGTTTGCGTCCAGCTGGACCCCGTTCGCGTAGTACGCCTTCTGGGCCCACGTGCGACGGGCGTCACCGTTGCTCGAGGCGAGCCCGGTGGCCACGAAGGTGGCGATCGGATCGTCCAGTTCGCGCGCCGAGACGCGGGTCGTCGGGATCTCCGACGCCAGCATCTCGAACGCCGCCTCCGACGCGGTCGACAGATCCTTGGAGAAGAGCAGCGCAGACGCCTCGTTGGCGGCCGCCGTGGCGTCAACACCGTGCACGAGCGAGACGACGTCGTCGGCGAGTGCTCGCTGCCCGACACGACGCTGTGGTGCCTCGTCGTGCTCGGCGGCGATCACATCGATCTCGGCGACGGGACGAAGCGAGAACGTGAGCAGTTGCTGGCGGACGTCGGCGTCGGCGGTCTGCATGAAGTGCTGCCACAGCGCGTAGGGACTGGTCTTGACCGGATCGAGCCAGGTTCGGGCACCGGTGGTCTTGCCCAGCTTGGACCCGTCGGCGGCCGTGAGCAGCGGCCACGAGAAGGCGTGGACGGCCGTCTGTCGCTTGCGACGGATCAGATCGACGCCGGCGATGATGTTGCCCCACTGGTCGGAGCCACCGATCTGGATCGAGCACCCGAGGTGATCGTGGAGCCAGAGGTAGTCGTTCGCCTGGAGCAGCATGTAGCTGAACTCGGTGAAGCTGATCCCGTGCTCGGAGTTGATCCGCACCTTGACGCTCTCACGGGCGAGCATCTGGTTGACGGTGACGTGCTTGCCGACGTCGCGCAGGAACTCGAGCACCGAGATCGGCTGTGTCCAGTCGCGATTGTCCACCAGCACGCCGCGCTCGTGATCGGAGAGGTCGACGATGCGCCCCAGCTGCTCCTTGATGCAGGCGACGTTGTGATCGAGGGTGTCGTCGTCGAGCAGGTTGCGCTCCTCGGACCGCCCGCTCGGATCGCCGACCATGCCGGTCGCCCCGCCGGCGAGGGCGATCGCGCGGTGCCCGGCGTCCTGGAACCGACGAAGCATCACCAGCCCGATCAGGTTGCCGACGTGCAGGCTGTCGGCGGTGGGGTCGCAGCCGTAGTAGATCCCGGTCCGCCCCTCGGCGACCTGCGCCCGCAGGTACTCCCGGTCGGTGGAGTCGTGGATCAGGTTGCGTGCCTCGAGGTCGGCGACGAGATCGCCGTCGACGAGCTGCGACGAGCCGGTGGTCATGGTTGGTCAGGGTAACGACGCCACCTGCGACCGACCTGACCGGTTGCGACGGGTCCTCGCCCTCAGCTCGCGAGCCACGTCTCGTGCACGGTGAGCCACCGCAGACCGTTCGGACGGCGGGGATCGACCCGGAACACCACCGTCGACCGACGATCGTTCGACCGATCGACGAGATCGTGCGACTCGATGTACCGGGCAACGACCAGCTCGTCGGTCGCCGCCAGCAGTTCGTCGCCACGTATCCGGATGCGGAGACTCGAGGTGTGGGCCCGTGCCGACTCGACCGCCGCGATCGTCGCGACCCGGTCCGACACGTCGCCGCTCGGGCTGACGATCGTGAAGTCGTCGACCAGGGCGTCGAGCATCGGTTGTATCGAGTCGGCGGTGCCGAGGAACCACGCTTCGAAGAACTCGTGGAGGTCGCGGATTTCGCGGGCCCAGTCCATCCGCGAACCCTACGACGCGGCCCGCCGGCCACCGATACGTTGACGGTGGTGGGTGACCCGTGGGACGACGCCGACCTCGTACGTCGTTTCCGCGAGTCGGCGAACGCCGCGGAACGACGCTCACCGCTGAACGCAGCGCTCTCCCGCATCGTCGCCCGTGACCGCTCGCTCGCGACGTTGCTCGGCCACGCGCCGGCCGAGCAGCAGCTCCCGGTCCTGCTGCTCGCCGCCGTCCATCACGAACTCCTCGCCGATCGCGATCACGAGCTCGCCCGCTGGTACCCGAACCTCACCCCGTCCCCGGCATCGCCCGACGACCGACGGCTCCCCGAGGTGTTCACGAGCTTCGTCCACGACCACTCGGCCTCGATCCTCAAGTCCCTGGCGACCCGCCACGTGCAGACGAACGAGGTCGGGCGAACGGCGCTGCTCGTCGCCGGGCTCGGTGAGGTGACGTCGGTGCTCGAGGGTCGGCCGCTCGCCCATCTCGACGTCGGCACGAGCGCAGGGCTCAACCTGCTGCTCGACCGGCTCCGCTACCGCTTCGTCGGCGACGATGGGGCGACGCACCCGCTGAGGGGGTCGGCGGCCGGCGGCGCAGCGCCCGAGATTGTGGCGGACGTTAGGGGCCGGCTCGATCTCCCCGACCGGATGCCGACCGTTACCGCTCGCCGTGGGCTCGACCTGCACCCGATCGACCTCGATGACGCCGTGAACCGCCGGTGGCTCGAAGCGTGCGTGTGGCCCGATCAGGCCGATCGATTCGCCCGCCTTCGAGCCGCTCTCGAGCTCGCTCGAAGCGACCCACCCGAACTCGTGCGCGGCGACGCCGTCGACTCGCTCGCCGATCACGTCGAGGACCTGCAGGGGCACGGCGTCCCACTGGTGACGACCACCTGGGTGCTCAACTACGTCCCGACCGACCGCCGACGGGCGTTCGTCGACACCCTCGACCAGCTCGGTTCGGCAGGCGACCTCATGTGGGTGTTCGCCGAGGCACCCGCGCTCACGCAGGGACTCCCTCACGCCCCCGAACAACAGGCCGAGCATCGGACGGCCGTCACCCGAGTCACCTGGCGGGGTGGCGAGCGAGTCGTCGACCACGTCGCGATCGCCCACCCCCACGGCTACTGGATCCACGCTGACGCCGCTTCCTGACGACGCGAGAACGCGGCTGCGAGGGCTGCGTCAGCCTGCGTCGGCGGGTGTGACGCGCAAGCCCTCCGTCGCCGAGCGGAGTTCGCTGAAGAGCATGTCGCCGAACCCCGGCTCGTAGGCGCGCTCAGGGTCGGCGCGAACGGCCTCGTCGAGTGCATGGGCGTCGTCGCCCACGAGGATCCGCCACCGGCCCGCTCGCACGCCGTCGAGGATCACCGTCGCGGCCGCAGCCGCGGTCATCGGCGCCATGTCGTGGAACATCTGGTCGGCGAGCTTGGCGAGCTCGCGTTCCTCGTCGGTCAGTGTGCGTGCCCCGAACGCCACCGAATTCGACACGATCGACGTCCCGATGTGACCGGGCATGACGACCGACGCCTGCACGTGCGGTGCGTTGACCCTCAGGTCCTCCATCAGTGCCTCGGTGAACCCCCGGACGGCGAACTTGGCCGCCGAGTAGGCGGTGTGCGGCCGATCTGGCCCGATCGATGCCCAGAACCCGTTCACGCTCGACGTGTTGACCACGCGGGCCTCGTCGGCCGCAACCAGTGCGTCGAGGAACGCCAGGACGCCGTAGCGCACCCCGTGGAAGCACACGTCGAAGCAGCGGTCCCACGACTCACGCGAGTCGGTGAAGAGCGAACCTCCGCCCGACAACCCGGCGTTGTTGAACAACAGGTTCACATGGCCGGCGTCGTGGGCCTGCAACACCTCGTCGCGGAACACCTGCATCGCCGCCTCGTCGGACACGTCCGCAGTGTGGGTGGAGATGCGGACGTCGGAAGCAGGAGCGGCGGCACGTGCGAGCGATGCCGTCTCGGCCATGTGGTCCTCCGACAGATCACACATCGACACATGTGCTCCGGCAGCGGCGAGTTGGACGACGAGCTCGCGGCCCATTCCCGTCCCCCCGCCGGTGACGACGGCGATCTTTCCGGCGAAGTCCTTCATGCAGCGCACCGTAGACCGTCGGACCGCTACGCGATGAGGCCGCCCACACGCTGCCTCATCGAGGCGGCGGCACCCGGAAACGCCACGGCGTGTCCACCCCGACCGTGATGCCGATTCGCGGGCCGACGAGCGGGTCCGCTGGCGGTGGCGTGCCGTCGTCGAGCAACCTGAGCGGGCTGTCGTGCGCGAGCGCATCGACCGAGTCGTGGCCGAGGTCGATACCGAGTGCGGCGCCGAGCTTGCCGGGGCCGTTCGCGAGCTCGCGGTCCGGTCGTCCGACTCGGCGCGCCCGAGCCGCGTCGACGCCGTCAACGATCTCGAGCGCACGGATCAGCACCGCCTCGCCTCGACCCTCGCGCCCGGTCACCACGTTGACGCAGTGGTGGATGCCGTAGCTCAGGTACACGTAGAGGTGCCCGGCATCCATGAACATGATCCGGTTCCGCGTGGTTGGACCCCGGAAGGTGTG
>JBCBDK010000358.1:0-4827 GCA_038529675.1 Actinomycetota bacterium | reverse complement strand
CTGGCTCGAGGCGATGGAACGGTTCGAGTGGGTCGTGCAGACTGCGCCGTTCTCGAAGTTTGACGTCCAGCCCGGCGCCGACCGAGGCGCAGGCCGCGTCGTCGCCCAGGAGCGCTTCAAGCGGGCCGACGGCGTGCTCGGTCGACTCCTGGCGATCTATCACGACGAGTACGTGCGGACTCCCGACGGCTGGCGATTCGCGTCGAGACAGCTCGAGATCCGCGACTTCGAGTGATCGAGCCCGCCTCAGCGACGGGGATCCCTCACTACGGCCGGATCTCGTAGAACGCGTTGACGCTGTGGTCGATGTCGAGCTTGCGGAAGTGCCCGAACCCGGCGGCCGCTGACATCTCCTGCGCCTTCGACGCGGGGAGACCGAGCGTGCCCAAGCCGGCGCCGCCCGGCTCCGACAGCGCCGAGCTCATGCAGGACAGCACGCTGATGCCGTACATCAGCGACGCCATCGGGTTCTTCTCGACGTTCTCGGCGAACGAGTCGCGCCCCTTGATGTCGGCCAGCAGCCACGTCCCGTCGTCGGCGACGGCCGCCCGGATCGCGTGCATCATCCCTTGCGGGTCGGTCATGTCGTGGATGCAGTCGAACGTCGTCACCAGGTCGACCGACCGGTCGGCGGGCATCGGGTCGACACGGGGGTCGGCGAACCGAGCGTTCGCGACGCCCGACTCCGCGAGTCGCTCCCCCGCCCGCTCGAGGGCGCGTTCCGAGATGTCGTAGCCGACGAACGTCGAGTTCGGGAACCGCTCGGCCATCATCAGGACTGCACCGCCGGCACCGCAGCCGACGTCGACCACCGAGGCCCCTGCCTCCAAGCGGCTGACGAGTCCGTCGATCGCCGGAAGGACCGTCGGGATGAGGTGGTGGCGGTTCCACGGCTCGAAGCTCTTCTCGATCCCGATCGCCCCTTCGCAACCGTGGGTGTCGTAGTCGTGTCCGATCCCGGTGCGGAAGCTCTCGGGCATCTCCTCGAGCGCACCCATGGTCTGCGGGAACCGGTGGAACATCCCCATCCCGAAGGCAACGTGGTCCTCGTCGGCGAGCACCGCAACCGCCTCGGCCGACATCGAGAACCGCTCGGGCGACACGGTGGTGTCGACATCGAGCAGCTTGGCAGCCGCTTGGTTGTATGCCCACTCGCGCACCCACCGCTCATCGAGTTCGGCGGCATCGGCGAGTTCGGCCGTGGTCGCACCATCGTTCGCGTCGGTCAGTGCAGCGAGGTGCCCGTAGAGACCGAGACGGTCGCCGAGGTGCACCATTCCGGCGGTGACCGCTCCGCTGAGCTGCATGAACACCCCGTAGCTGTACATCTTCAGACGGTCCGGATCAGCCTCACGTGTCATGGCCGACACCGTAGGGCGCTGCCACCTCCGGTCCAGATGCCGGACGAACACCCGCTGGTGATCAGCGGGTTCGTTGATCCTGCGTCAGATGCTCGACGTCGCTGAGCTTCGTGAGGCTGAAGGTGTACCCATCGCCGAGCGGCAGCGCCTCGAGCCGCGACACCGACGTATGCCCGAGCACGAAGCGGTCCCACTCCCACGGCGTCGGTTGCAACCCGAGCAGCAGGGCGATCGCCGTCGAGTTGGTGCCGGCGTGCGCGACGAGCACGATCCGGCGACCCGGTTCCTCGATGTGCCAGACCGGCAGGTCGCCATCGAGACGCTCGACACCGCGCTCCGCGAGGAACGACGTCGCGCCGGCCCGGATACGCGTCGTGAACTCGCGGACCGACTCGCCGTCGAGCAGCCCGTCCCAGCGCTGCTCGGCTGGACGCGCCCGGAGCTCGTCGTAGGCGTGCTGCGCCTTCTCAGCGGGCGTGCCATGCCACGACGGATCGCGGATCTCCTCGAGCCAGGGCTCGACCACCTCGCCCCGATCGAGCCGGTCGAACAGTGGTGCGGCGGTCTGTCGAGCGCGGACCAGCGGCGAGGCGTACACCTCGTCCCATGGACCATCGCCGGCGACGGCCGCCGCCATCGCATCCGCCTGTTCCGCGCCGAGGGTCGTGAGCGGCGGGTTCTCCACGTTCAACCCGTCCTTCACCCACTCGGGCTGTCCATGTCGTACGAACACGATCTCCACCACGCCGACCCTAGGCCCCCGGTCGGTCGAGGTCATCGGTAGGTTGCGGACCCGTGAGCCCCGAGGACCCGCATGGCGATGACGCAACCCGACCGGCGTCGAATCGGGCCGGATGGTTCCCCGACCCGCTCCGCCGACACGAGTTCCGCTTCCACAACGGCGGCGCCTGGACCGCCGACGTGTCCGACGACGGCCGTCGCTTCGTCGACCCGTTCGGCGCAGCCCCAGGCCCGTGGGATGCCGAGGGCCCGAGCGATGCGCCTCGGCTCGAGCCCGGCGGCGGCCGGAACCGCATCGCCGTCGCCGGCCTGGTCTGCGGCGTGATCGGGCTCTCGCTCGCGTTCATCCCGTTCCTGTTCGTGATCGGCGCCGTTGCAGCAGTGCTCGCCATCGTCTTCGGTGCGGTCGGCCTTCGTCGATCGCGCCCGACCGGCCGACGTCGCGGCGCAGCGATCGCCGGCCTGGTGACCGGCGTCGTCGGCGTGCTCGGCGCCGTCGTCGGCGGGTTCCTCACGTCGGCGCTCATCAGCGCCATCGACGACTACGAGAACCCCGGCCAGTACGAGCTCGGCCCGGTCTCCTGCACCAACGACGGGTCGGCCTGGACCGCTGCAGGTTCGATCACCAACGGCGACGAGGAGACTCGGAGCTACACGCTCAGCGTCGACTTCGTCCGGCCCGGCACCGACAACGTCCGGACCAGAGTGCGGGTTCGCCTCGACGACATCGATCCGATGGCGTCTGACGAGTTCGAGGTGCGACGAGTCGTCGACCTCGACGAGATCGACTGTGTCGTCAGTGCTGTCGACGGACCGCCGCCCTTCGGCCTCGACCTGGGCGGATAGTCGACGATCGCCGCTTCAGTCGACCCACTTGAGCGTGCCGGCGGCGCGTGACTTGGCCGTCGCTTCGGCCATCTTGCGGCCGTCGTAGCCGACCCGGAGCCCCGGCTCGACCTTGACCACGACGCGGCGGGGCGAGTCCAGCATGTGCGCGAACTCGTCGACGCGTTCCGCGCTGTGGCCGCCGTAAAGCCGTTCGGCGAGCCCGCGGTAGAACCAGGCCTTGGTCTCGTCGTCCTCCAGGACGGTCGCTGCACCCTTGTACGTGACGGTGCGGCCGGGCCCCATCGAGGTTCCCGGCGAACTGATCACCACCGCGACGCGGGGGTCACGGCGAATGGCGGGGATCCGCTTCCGCTGACCCGAGGCGGTCATCCAGAAGTTGCCGTCGTCGTCTCGGAAGTAGCTCATGATCACCGCCATGGGTGACCCGTCCTTGGTCGACCAGCAGAACGTCAGCTCCTTCTGCTCCGCGATGAGCTGGTCCTCCGTGTCGGGGTCGAGCCCGTAGACGGTGACGTCCTCGTAGTCCTTGATGTTCTCGTCGTCGGCCACGGCGATCACGGTAGGCCTGGGGCCTGGACCGGAGCGTGTCGGAGCAGGTGCAGGACCGTCGGGTCAGACCGATGTGGCCGACACCCAGGCCTCGTACAGATCGCGATAGACCCCGTCGACGGCGACGAGGTCTCGGTGATGGCCGTCCTGGACCACTCGGCCGTCATCGAGCACGAGCACTCGATCGGCCCGGGCGGCGGTGGACAGCCGATGCGCGATCGCGATCGTGGTGCGGCCGGCGGCGAGATGGTCGAGCGCCCGGGCGATGCGGACCTCGGTCAGCGCGTCGACGCTCGAGGTCGCCTCGTCGAGGATGAGGACGTCGGGGTCGGCGAGCCCGACCCGGACCAGTGCGATGAGCTGACGCTCGCCGGCAGAGAGGCCCTCACCGCGTTGACCCACGCCGGTGTCGAGCCCGTCGGGCAGTGCCGCCAACCAGTCCCCGACGTCGAGCTCCTCGATCGTGCGCAGGAAGTCGCCGACGTCGGCGTCCGGCCGCGCGAATCGCAGGTTCTCCCCGATCGTTGCATCGAGGAGGAACGGCTCCTGCGACACGACGGTGAGGCGGCTGCGGAGGTCGTCGCCGGCGACATCGCGCAGATCGACGCCGCCGATCGAGATCCGTCCCTCGGACGGGTCCGCGAACCGCGCCACGAGGCGACCGAGCGTGCTCTTACCGGAACCGGTCTCGCCGACGATCGCGATCTGCTGCCCGCCGGGGATCTCGACGTCGATCCCGTGCAGCACTGGCGAGCCGTCGGCGCGGTCGTCGTCCTGACGGGACGGGTAGGCGAAGGTGACGCGCTCGATGGCGACGCCGAGCGTTCCCGTTGGCAGCGGCGTCGGGGTGGCCGGCTCCGGTGGCCCGATCGGCATGTCGAGCACGGTGAGCACGCGATGCATCCCGGCGACGGCGGTCTGGGTCTGGTCGATGATCTCGGTGAACTCGGCGACCGGTTCGAGGAACCGATACGTGAGGAACACGAATCCGATCAGGGCACCGGCGGTCAGCCCGCTCTCCGGCCCGCGCCAGATCCCGACGCCGACGACCGACACGATGGTGAAGACGTTGAACACCTCGCCCGACGGGAACAGGAACGCGCCGTACAGCGCCGCCTTGATCTGCGAGTGCGCCTTCGCCTCGGTCGCAGCACGTACGTTGCCGCCGATCGCGTCGCCGGCGCCGTACGCCCTGATCGTGGCTGCTCCCGACACGACCTCGGCGAGCGCGCCGAGCATCTCGCCGTTTCGCTCGCGAGCGAAGCCGTGCGCACGGACCAACCGCTGCTGGACGGCGCGCAACACGAGAACGAGCGGGAGCGCGACC
>JBCBDK010000357.1:0-4848 GCA_038529675.1 Actinomycetota bacterium | reverse complement strand
TCGGGCTCGGGCTCCGGTGACGGTTCCGGCTCGGGGCGGGCGAACTCGTCGCAGCAGAGTTCGAGCAGGTGGACGGGGCCGCCCTTCACGACCTCGACGATCACGGTGACCGCGTCATCGCCGGGCATGCCGAGCGGAAACGCCGACCCGGCGGTGACGTTGACACTCACGGGTGGCAGCGTCGTGCCGTCGCTCTGCACGACCGTCAGCTGGATGGTCGCGTCGCCGGCGGCGAAGAACTCCATTACCAGGTCATCGCACGGGTGCTCGAGCTTCACGACGAGGCCGCCGTCGGGGATCTGGATCTCCGGCACGCCGTCGGCGCCGAGGTCGGGCTCCCGGCCCGTCAGGTCGACGAGATCCTCGAGCACGACGGGCTGGCCCGGCTTCGCCGCAGTGATCGACGCATCGATGCCGGGCACCTCGACGATCGTCTTCCCGTCGCCTTTGGCCTTCGAGAAGTCGACGCAGCGCGACGGGCGCGGCTTCGGGTCGTGGCAGCAGATCTCGTAGATCACGCCCTCGCTCGACGACCCCGTGACGACCACCTCGGCGATCGGCGCCGAGCCGACGAGCTCGAGCTCGAACGGCACCTCCATCGTCCCGTCGGTCGCGTCGGACGCCACGACGTTGCCGTCGCGGTCGTAGGCGGTGGCGACGATCGGGTCGCCCGCCCGCGCCATGACGTGCACCGTGATCGCGGCGCACTCGTGCGGCGGCAGGATGCTGACACCCTGGTCGGGGAACATGATGTCGGCGAGGCCGTCGACGCCGGACTCGGGCGGATCGGCCAGCTCGTTGACGACATCGACGAACCGCAAGGTGTCGTTGGGATCGACGGGAACGAGACGCCACCCGCGCTCGCGCACCTCGCTCACGCGGTCGCCGAGTGGACCCTGGCGGTTGAACGTGATGCAGCCGTCGTCGGCCTCGGGCGGCGCGACCTCGTGACAGCAGATCTCGTACACGACGGCATCGTTGAAGCCGCCGGTCAACTCGACGGCGCGGATGCCGTGCCGTCCGCCGTAGAGGGTGATCGTGGTCGGTTCGTCGGCGTCGACGTCGACCGCGTCGATCTCCACACCTGCAGCGGTGTAGGCGACCGCCTCGACGGTGGCGTTGCGGGGGAGTGCGAGCGAGATCGTCAGCTTCGGGCAGTCGCGGGGCAGGACGATGCGCATGCCGTTGTCGGGGAAGCGGACCTCGGCGATGCCGTCGCTGCCGAACGAGTGTGTCAGCGTCGCGTCGACGATGTCGACCGTCTCGAGCTCGGTCGCCGGGTCGATCGTGGCGAGGCGCACGCCACGGCGAACCACCGATCGCGCTCGCTGACCGATCGGCACCCCCACGAACGTGAGGCACTCGCCGTCGTCGTCGTCGCCCGGCCAGCCGGGCCAGTCGGGGTCGTACCCGGTACCGGGGTCGGGGTTGAGTCCGCCCCACGGTCCGCCGCCCTCCCAGACCGGATCGTCGCCCGCGGAGTCACTCTGGCCGGGTGCGTCGCACACGAGCAGCGTGACCGACGGTGTCGCGACCTCACGGTCCAGGTCGAGTTCGTACGGCGGGTGGACCGTGATCAGGCCGTCCGGATACGCGAACGTGGCGAGCGGCAGCCGGTAGCCCTCGGTGAGCTCCTCGGCGTCGGGTGCGCCGTCGGCATGATGCGAGACGGGGAACGGCAGCGGCACGACAGCACCCGACTCGAGCGTGGCGCCGTCGGCGGCGAGTGCGGTCTGCAACTCGCGGCCACTCACGACGATGCCATCGATCTCGTCCCACGCGCGGCCGTAGACGGAGAAGACGCTCGGGTACGGACCGGGGAACGGCGGTACGAGCGGGAGCCGCATCCGATGGACGCCGTCGCGGACGGCGGTGTGTCCGAAACGGCACGCGACCGCAGGCGCCGGAAGGTCGTCACAGATGTCCTCGACCTCGGTGACCGGGTCGCCCGGTAGACCGCTCGAACCCTCCTCGCGGTCGAGGTTCGCGATCCAACCGAACGGGTCCCAATCGAGCAGCTTGAGCGTCGGCCCCTCGTGTTCCGAGGGCGTGGCGGTGGTGCCGGAGCTGTTGTTCGGCCGATCGGGGCTCGCCATCCACGTGGCGATCACGCCGTCGCCGGTCACCGCGGCGCCCCCGTGGACGCGGAGGATCACGTCGTCGAGCCGGAACGCGTACTTGAGTTCGCTCGAACCCGACCAGATCGGCTGCGTCGGCGGGTTCCCCACGCTGGCGAACTGGCTGCTGGCGATTCCTTCGTGGACGTAGTGGGCGAAGTCGAGCGCGGGTGCGGTGTCGGGCCACACCGTGTTGTTCGCCGTGACGTCGACGCCACCCTCCGGGTCGTCGAGCGGATAGATCGGCGCAGCGACGGGTGTGCCGGTACCGGCACGGGCAACGCCCATCACGCGGTCGCGGCGATCGGTCAGGTTGACGGCGCGCAGCGGGCTCGGGGGCTCTGGCGGCGCGTCGGTCGGGGTACCGATCTCGATGCCGACGCACCCGCTGAGGCTGAAGAAGAAGAGATCGACCTCACCACAGAACTCGCCCTCGAGGCGCACTGCTCCCTCCTGGACGGAGAACACGAGCGACCCTGACGCGGCGATCGAGACGACGACGAGGTCGAGCTTGCCGCGCACGAACACGCCGCCGACCAGCAGGAGAGGATTGGTTCCTGCGCCGACGAGCACCTCGGCTGACGCCGACAGTTCGATCGGGCCCGCCTTCCACTCGATCGACCAGCCGGCCCCGAATCCGATCGAGAAGCCGGAGAACGTGAAGTCGGCGTTGCCGCCGAGGCTCGCCAATCCGTCGCCTTCGATCATCAGGTACGACCAGGCGGTCACGTCGAGCGTGCCGGGCAACAGGGTGGCGGTGATCGGTTCGCCGGGACGGCCGGGCTGGCCGTCCGATCCGAGGCGGACGTACGACTGCGTGAGGTCCTCGAACGGGAAGAACGCACCGAAGGGAACGTTCAGCACGAGGACCTTCGGGATCGTGTACGACGCGACGGCGCCGACCTTCACACCCTCGGTGTCGAGCACGATGAGGCCGGTGATCGTGGCGCTCTGGGTCGACTGGTCCGTCACCTCGGTGTCGGGGACCTCGACGATCTTGATCTTGACGCCGAGGATCACCGCAGGGTCCGGGAACGCGACGACGAGCATCCCCTCGCAGCTGAAGCAGAAGCTGGCGTCGGGCATCGTGCCGAGCACGGCACCGACGCCGAGCGCGTACTGGCCATGATGCGGTTCGAACTTCTGCTCGGGAGGCGACCCGAACCAGTCGAGCTCGCGGCCGATCGGGTCGCTGTTGGTGCCGAGCTTGCGTTGGCCGTTCATTGCGAACAGGCCTTTGAAGCCGTAGATCGCCATCCCGCTCTGTGCGAGTGGCAACGGCGTCGAGAACTGGACACCGACATGGAGGCTGAGGAAGTGGTACGTGTCGACGTCGGAGGCCGTCGCCGGGGCGTCGTCGGTGACGCGGAACTCCCCGAACGCGAGCGCGGCCGAGGCGCCGAGGCCGGCGGGGATGATCTTCGCGTCGACGCCGGCGCGCACGACGCCGCCCGGGTCGAGCTCGAGGCGACCCTGGCCCTCGATCGTGTTCGGCACGTCGACGGTCACGACGAGTCCGCGCAACTCGAACGACGGGATCGGGTCACCGTCGTCCCAGGTGAGACGCACCACCGCTTCGCTGACCTCGGCGATGCCGATCGTGAGGTTGACCGCGATGCGGAGCTCGATCCAGAACGATCCGACGCCGACCGCGACCTCGACGATCCGCAGGATCTTGGCGAGCGTGCCGTCCATCGACCACGTGCCGGGGTCCTCGATCTCCATCTTCGAGGTGTCGAACACGAAACCGATCGCGTCGGTCCAATGCGCGTCCGGATCGTTCGACCGATCGGTGTCGATCTCGATGCCGACGTCCCGGTAGCGGATCTTCAGCGGCTTGTCCGTCTCGGTCCGGAGCCCGAGCAGGCTGCCCGTCACGATGTCCAGTTCGCACGTGTAGTCGACCAGGAACCGGACCGCCATGCCCGCCTTCGGGTCGAACAGCTTGTCCATCTGGATCTCACCGGTGATCGACCGCATCACCATCTTCGAGTCGCGGCTGACCACGCGGCGTCGCTGACCCGGGGCGTCGGGGTCGTCGACCTCGAAGTGCGCGAACGCGACCAGCCCGGCGAGCGCGAGCAGGCGGCCGGCGGAACCGGCGATGTCGTCGTCCCAGTCGAGGTGGGACATGAGCGCCGGCGCCAACGCCATCGAGGTCGGGATGAGCGTGCCGGTCACGTCGAACAGGCCGTCGCCCCCGTCGCTCGACACCGTCGTCGTCAGCTGAGTCTGACCGGTGCGGTGGTCGTGGGTCAGCCGGATGAGCAGCGTCATCGTCTCCCGGCTGAGTTCGATCTCCTCGGTGAGGTCGTCGGGGTCGGTGCCCGAGCTGATCTCACCGAGCGGCTGGTCGTTCGGGGTCCAGACGTAGGTGAACTCCATCAGCGTCGGGAACGCATCGCCGATCGTCGTTGCGGTCGGGCTGTCCCAGGCGATACGGACGGCGATGCGGTGATCGGACTTCGAGGAGCCGGCGGGTGGTGGCTTCATCGGTCCGTCGGGGCCTTCGACGAACGAGCGGCGGCGGCCGAGTGATGTCTCGGTCGCACCGTCGGTCTGTGCGTCGTCGTTGGGCTCCCAGCGTGCGGCTTGGTCACGATCGATCGCATAGATGTCGGCGCGGCGGTACTGCGTGCGGATCGCCTCCACGCGGGCGTCGGACTGGTCGTTCGGGAAGTCGTTCGACGCTGGGTCCTGCTCGTGGATGATGAGCCAGTCCTCGGTCGCG
>JBCBDK010000356.1:0-4855 GCA_038529675.1 Actinomycetota bacterium | reverse complement strand
CCGGCCGATCGGCGGACCTCGATCCCGACTCGTCGTTCGAGGTGACGCAGCACTCGTCCGGTCGTCGAACGTCGCCGTGCTCGCCCGGACCCACGCACAGTTCGCACCGATCGCCGCCGCACTCGCCGACGTCGGGATCGAGGTCCGCCGATCGGCCGGCGCCATCGGCTCGCCGATCCAGGCGGCGATGCGCCAAGCCACCGGGCACTCGTCACCGAGTGCACTGCGGGGATGGGCCCATGACGTACTCGACGACGTCGCCGCGCTCGACGCAGCGCGTGCGACGGTCGAGGTGCTCGACGGTGCCGAGTCCGCACGTGGCGGCCGAGCCCGACGCAACGCGACGGCCGACGCCCGCCAACTGCTCGCGCGGGTCGAGGCGGAGCGCCGAGTCGCATCAGCGTTGCTCGAGTTTCTGCGCGACAACCCGAGGGGCGACGGCGCAGCGTTCCGGACGTGGGTCGCGACAACGGCGCCATTCGATCGCGATCGCCGCGACGACGGCGGCGTGGAACTGCTGACGTTCCATGCCTCGAAGGGTCGGGAGTGGCATACCGTGTTCGTCGCCGGCGCCGAGACGTCGCTCGTCCCGCACAAGTCGGCGACCACCTCCGCCGCCAAAGCCGAGGAGGCGCGTCTGCTCTACGTTGCGGCCACTCGCGCGACGGATCGCCTCGTCATCACCAACGCCCGACGTCGAGGTGGCTACGAACGGCGCCCGACCCCGCTGCTCGAGGGCGTCGACCTCACCGAACCTGCGGCCGTTCCGCCACCTCGGGAGCTGCTGCGCCGCGAGCGGAGCCGATCGACCGGACCCGATGAGGCGCTTCGGGCGTGGCGCGACGCCGCTGCTCGTACCGCCGACGTGTTGCCGTCGCAACTGTGTTCCGACCGTGATCTCGCAGCGATCGCGGACAAGCGTCCACGGACGGCGAAGGAGCTGTCCGAGGTGACATCGATGGGAACGATGACCGCCGAGCGGCTCGCGCCGGCGATCCTGCCGCTCGTCGCCGACGAGTAGCCACCGTCGACCCACCCCGCCGGTCGGCTTCGGGTGGGGTCAGTCCAGATCGACCATGACCGGCGCGTGGTCGCTCGGCGACTTGCCTTTTCGGGCGTTGCGGTCGATCGCGACCCAGTGGCTGCGCTCCACGACCGATGTCGAACACATGAGCAGGTCGATACGCATGCCCCGCCCCTGGTGGAAGTCGCCACCGCGATAGTCCCACCACGAGAACATGCGGTCGGCGTCGTGATGTGTTCGGAACACGTCGGTCAGCCCCCATGTTTCGAGCGCCGCGAGCCGCTCCCGCTCCGCCGGGCTGCCGTGCGTGGCACCCTCGAGCACCTTCGGATCGTGCACGTCGCGGTCGTCGGGAGCGATGTTGTAGTCGCCGCCGACGATGACGGCCTGGTCGGACGCCGTGTCGGCATCGAGGTGCTCCCGAAGCCGATCGAGCCACCAGAGCTTGTAGGTGTAGTGCTCGTCGTCGAGCGACCGACCGTTCGGCACGTACACGCTGCTGACGCGCACACCGCCGCAGGTGGCGGTGATGATCCGTGCGTCGGGATCGGGATCGCCGTCGCCTGCGAAGTTCGAGACGACATCGTCGAGGCCGACCTTGGAGAGGATGGCGACGCCGTTCCACTGGCCCTGGCCGTGGTGGGCGCACGAGTAGCCCATCGACTCGAACTGCAGCGTGGGAAACGCGTCGTCGGCGAGCTTCGTCTCCTGCATCAGGAGCACGTCGGGCTGCACCTCCTCGAGCCAGGCCTCGACGCGCTCTTGACGCGCACGCAGTGAGTTGACGTTCCAGGTGACGACCCGCATCATGTGTCCTGCCGCTTCGCTGCGGCCGCCGACTTCTTGGCTGAACGCTTCTTCGTCACCGCACTCCTCGATGCCGACTTCTTCTTGGTCGCGGTCTGCTTGGTCACCGCCTTCTTCGTCGCGGTCTTCTTGGTCGCGGTCTTCTTGGCCGCGGTCTTCTCGGTCGCGGTCCTCTTGGCTGCGGACTTCTCGGTCGCGGTCCTCTTGGCCGCGGACTTCTTGGTGGCTGTCTTCTTGGTCGGAGTCTTCTTCGCCACGCTCCGCGTGGCGACCCGCTTCTCCACCGCCGTCTTCGTCGCCGACTTCTTCGCGGCCGACTTCCTGGCAGCCGTCTTCTTTCCAGACGCCTTCGTGGCGGTCGTCTTCGCGGCAGCCGTCTTCTTCCCAGACGCCTTCGTGACAGTCGTCTTCGTGGCAGCCGTCTCTTTCGCTGCGGACTTCTTGGCGGCCGCCTTCTTCGCGGCGGCCTGCTTCGTCGCTCGCCGACCGGTCGACTGGTCGCCATTCTTCGCATCGGCGTCGACGCTCTCGTCCGACTCGGCTGTCTCAGCTGCCGCGGCCAACGCTTCCTCGGCCATCGCCGGCAGCGCACAGTCGATGCTTCGCCGGGCGGCAGCGAAGCTCACGACCACGACTTCGACCGTCTCACCGATCGCAACGATCTTCTTCGCGCTCCGCGGCGGCGGATCCGACATGAGCCGGAGCGGGAGGTACCCCCGCACGCCACCGATCGCCAGGTACGCGCCGTGCGACGAGTAGGCGTCGACCTCACCGGTCACCGTGCTCCCGACGGGTTGACGCTCGACGAAGTCGAGGAACGGCATGAGTTCGTTCACCGGCTCACCACGCTTCGGGGTGCCCTGACGGCCACGGCCTCCCGACCGCGCTGCCTGCGGGGCCGGCGCCGACGCTTCCTCGGTGGCGGCCACGCCGGGCGGAGGCGCGGTCGGCACCGGCATCGGCTTCGACGCTTCTTTGCTTGCACCGCGCCCTCGTCGACTCGAGGCGCCCGACGATCGCGACCGCGATCCCGAGCGGGACGACTTGGAATCGCGGGTTGCCTTGCGGCTCACCGGGCCACGTACGGGATTGCGCTCGACCCACACCCAACCGACGTGTGGGACCGGTTTGCCGCCGATCAATCGGCCGTCGTCGAACAGCCACGGGTACTCGCCGTGGAACTCCTGGAACGAGTCGTTGGAGATGACGGCAGAGCCGGCCTTGTCGGCGATCCCCAGCACGAACGCATCGCCTCGCCCGACGGCACCGGCCGGGGGCGCGACCAGCTCGTTGTTCGCGATGCCGCCCTCGTAGCGCTTGACCTCGCTCTTGTCGATCCGATGGGCGAAGGTCGCATCGACGACCACCGTGATCTGGGTGTCGGGATGTTCGTCCATGAAGGAGGTGACGGCCTCCTCCAGTTGCGCCAGCGAGGGCATGGAACGGCCCTCGGTGGCGATGTTCGAGCCGTCGACCACCACGTGGGACAGCTCCTTCTTGTCAGCCATGTATGTGCTTCCTGTGGTCTGGTCGGTGTGCCGATCAGCGACACCGAGGGTCCGTCGGTGCGTCCGCTCGATCCCATCAGGGGATCGAGCCGGGCGGCCGCCGAGCGGATCTGGAGCGAGCGTACCGTCAGACCTAGTGTCGAGAAGGTGATCGGCGCGGGATTCGAGGCGGTGTTCTGGGACTTCGGCGGGGTGATTCTCACCAGCCCGTTCGAGGCGTTCAACCGGTACGAGGAGCGGCACGGCCTTCCAGCCGACTTCATCCGCTCGGTGAACGCGACCGATCCCGACACGAACGCGTGGGCACAACTCGAGCGAAACGACATCGGCCCCCACGAGTTCGATGCGCAGTTCGCAGTCGAATCCGAGCGGCTCGGGCATCGTGTCGACGGCGCCGACGTGCTCGCGCTGCTGTCCGGGGAGGTGCGCCCCGAGATGGTGGTGGCACTCGACCGGGTCCGCGCCGCCGGGTTCACGACCGCGTGCCTGACCAACAACGTCGTGGGCGGCGATCCACGTCCCGACGTGGCCGACGTGATGGTCCGCTTCGACCACGTGGTCGAGTCCAGCAAGGTCGGCGTCCGCAAGCCCGAGCCGAGGTTCTACGAGCTCGCCTGCGAGCTCGCCGCGGTGTCACCGAACCGCATCGTGTTCCTCGACGACCTCGGTATCAACCTCAAGCCGGCCAAGGCGATGGGCATGTCGACCATCAAGGTGCTGCGCGCCGACCAGGCGATCGCGGACCTCGAGTCGGTGCTCGGCCTGTCGCTCAGCTGAACGCACGCCTGTCGGCTCGCTACGCCCAACAGGACGCTCGCTCACTCAGTCTTCGATCCTGAACGTCTCGTACGGTCCATCAACGGTGACGCTCCCTCCGATGCCAAGCACTTCGTCGCCCAGCTCAAGAACCCTGATCGGCTGGCGGCGGGGACATCCGGCCAGGTGCGCCGGTCTCCAACTCGGCACGGCGGCGCGAGGGACACCTCGCTCAGCAACATCTACTCCTTCGGCTGTGACACCCCGCGTTCATGATGGGGACCATGACGTTGGAGGTGGTGGACGCCGCTCGGATCGAGGAACTGTTCAACGACGGTGTCGACCGGTCGGATCCGTTCACCGTGCTGGCGTTGGCGAACCTGGCGGTCGAGCGGCTGCGCCACGCGGACACGTCGGGGCTGTCGGGTGTGGAGCGTCGGCACTTCGTCCAGGGCGTCGAACACCTCCGCAACCAGGCAGACGCTGCAGCGGTCGCCGCCGCCGGTGAGTTGGACGAGGCGGGCCACGATCGCGAGTCGGGGTTCTTCACGACGGCTGCCTGGCTGCGGCACCACCTCGGCGTCTCCAACACCGAGTCACGAGCGCGGCTGCAGCTGGTCCGCATGTTCCGAGCGCTCCCCGACTAGGAGCTTGCCGCCCGCAACGGGCTGCTCGGTGTGGAACAGAATCGACTGGCTGCTCGGACGTTTGCTGTCCGCGACGTCCGGGAGGCGTTCGTCGAGCACTCGACGCCGTTGCT
>JBCBDK010000355.1:0-4860 GCA_038529675.1 Actinomycetota bacterium | reverse complement strand
CCCTCGATGGCCGCGGCTCGCTTCTCCGCAGGGATCGTGATCTCGGCGCTGATGATGATCATCGCCGAAGTCTGACCAGCCGCCTCGTCCGCTGCAGAGTCGGAGCAGCCCGGCGGCTCGTCGTGTTCGGTACTCAGTCCTTGGGTGTTTCGCCCAGGCCGTCGTTGAAGAACCGGTACATGTCGTAGATCTCCTTGCACTTCGGACACACCGGCAGCTGCTTCGGGTCGCGCGAGGGCACCCAGACGAATCCACACAGCGCCTCGATCGGCGTCCCCGAGATCCGCGCCTCCAGCACCTTCGCCGCAGCGTTCTCGCCGGGCGCCGTCTTGACGATGTGGGCGTTGGTGGGCTCCTCGGTCTCGGTCTCGACGTCGGTGAGGACATCGAGGTCCGGTGACGGCATCGTCTGGAGGTCGGACATGCCGTCAGTATTCCCGATCCGTCCGTGGCAGAGAACACAACGTGAACGACGCGGCCGGACCCGACCACCTCGCCGATCGTGCGGTACCGTGACGGTCGTGCTGATCACCATCATCGTCGCCGTCGGCGCCGCAGCTGCTGCTGCCGGCGCCGCCGTGGCCGGTGAGCGTGATCGCGAGCCGGCGATGATCCCGGTGCCGGTCCGGCGCCGTCCTCGTCGCCGTTCGGAGTGAGTCCCCGCACCGACGCAGACGATGCGCCGGTCAGCCACGAGGCCGTTCCCGAGCAGACGAGTCCGTCAGAACCCGCACCGAGAACGACGTTCTCGTCACTCCATGTGCCGGCCTACCGACGGCTGTTCTTCGCCGGTACCGCGTCGTTCATGGCCGTGCAGATGCAGTTTCTGCTGCGCGGCGTCCTCGCCTGGGACCTGACCGAACGCGAAGGTGCGCTCGGCCTCGTCTATTTCGTCTTCGGCGTCTCGATGCTGGTCGCGACTCCGCTCGGTGGCGTTGCTGCCGACCGGCTCCCGAACCGGACGGTCCTTCTCGCTTCGCAGACGGTGCTGACGATCGGAGCCGCCGGCGTCGGCCTGGCGGTCGTCACCGACGTGATCGAGTACTGGATGCTGTTGCTCGCATCGGTTGCGCAGGGCATCTCGTTCGGCTTCTACGGCCCGACCAGGATGGCGTTCTCGGCGAAGCTGGTCGGCGCCGATCAGCTCGGCAACGCGATCACGCTGTCGATGCTCAGCCTCAACGGCACGCGGATCTTCGCCCCGTCGTTCGCCGGAGCGCTCGCCGGCATCGCACTGTTCGGCATCGGCGGCGCCTATCTCGTCGCGGCCGGCTTCTCGGTCGTCGCGTTCTTCCTCATCACCCGGTGTCCGGCGGGTGCTCCGACCGCCACCGCCACGACCGATGGCCCGTTCACACAGATCTGGGACGGCGTCACCTACGTCGCCCGTTACCCGCACCTGCGTCGCCTGGTCGTGAGTTCCTTCTTCGTCATCATGTTCGGCTTCAACTACGTCGCCTTCGTGCCGGCGTTCGTCAAGGACGTGTTCGAGCGCGGCGACGGCTCGGTCGGCCTCCTGATGTCGGCGAGCTCGATCGGCGCCGTGGTGATCGCTGCCTCGCTCGCCCGCAACGCCGACGGCCCACACGCCCAGCGGCTGATGGTGGTGTCGGGGGTGCTGTTCGGGCTGTTCGTGATCGCCCTCGCCGGGGCGCCGACGTACTGGTTGGCGTTCGGTGTCACTGCGCTCGTCGGCGCCTCGACCACCGGCTATCAGTCGCTCTCCAACACGCTCGCGCTCGGGATGACCGACGAGTCCCATCGGGGTCGTGTGCAGTCGTTGATGATGTTGAGCTTCGCCGGCTTCGGTATCGCCGCAGCGCCGCTCGGCCTGCTGGCGGAGGTGATCGGGCTGCGCTGGGCGATGGCGATCATGGGCGTGGTCGCCGCAACCGCGTGCGCCGTCTATGGGGCCGCCGAGTGGTGGCTCCACCGGGCGACGCCACATCACGCTCCGACCTGAGCCGCACCCGCCTCGTCACCCGACGCGCCGTCGGCGTCGCCTGCGTGGCGGACCGGCCGAGCGATGCGCACCGCGTGCACTCAGAAGTGAGGTTCGAGCAGGCAGGCGACGTTGAGCTGTGCGACCGAGGCGCTGTTCGGCAGTGCGATCGTGGTGGCGATGAGCTCGGCGAGGTCGTCGGGCGAGATGATGGTGTCGGGGTCGTTGCCGAGGTGCTCGATCATGTCGGTGGCGATGAAGCCGGGGCATACCGCCGTGACGCGAACGCCGTCGTCCCACGCGAGCTGCTTGGTCGCCTCACCGAGCGCGATGACGGCGTGTTTGGTCATCGCGTAGCCGGGTGCGAACGTGCCCTTGACGCGCACGCCCGACAGCGACGACAGGTTCACGATCCGCCCAGCCTCGCCTGCGCGGAGGTGGGGGAGTGTCAACTGCGTCATCCGCAGCGGGGCCTTCACGTTGACGTCGACGAGGCGGTCGATGTCCTCCATGGTCAGGTCCTCGAGCGGCGTCTCGTCGAGGATCCCCGCATTGTTGACCACGACGTCGAGCCGCCCGAACCGCTCGACGGTCGCTGCCACCCAGGCCTCGTCGGAACCGAGCTCGGTCGCGTCGTATCGATGGAGCACGACCCGTTCGTCGGCGTCCTCGCCGGCCACGACGTGGTGGTCGGCGAGTGCAGCGCGGAGTGCATCGGTGTCGCGGGCGCCGGCCGACACTCGGTAGCCGGCGTCGAGGAGACGGCGGGCGACGGCGAGGCCGACGCCTCGGTTGGCGCCGCTCACGATGGCGACGTGGTCGGTTCGTTCGAGCATCCGCGCGACCGTAGCGATCGCGCGTGTCAACCGGTGTCGGACACCGGTCGGCACATCAGCGGTCAGCGATCGACGACAGCTCGGTGGTGATGTTGGCGCGAGCCCGCTGTTCCCACCATCGGCGACCGGGTTCGGTCGCGTAGATCGCCGGTCGCTCGAGGAAGGAGCGGAGGACGTCGGCCCGTCCGGCCCGCCAGTCCGCATCGTCGACATGTGCGTACTCGGCGCGGACGTTGCGGACGTAGTCGCCGTATCCGGACGGATCGGCGGCGAGGACACCGAGGTCGGCATCGAACAGCACGGCGCTCGTGAGGTCGACCGGTTCCAGATGTGTGGCGGTCGCCTCGATCATCGAGCCGACCCGATCGGCACGTTCCGGATCCCAGCCGAGCAGCACGAGATCCTTGCGGGCGAGCCGGGCGCTCGCGCGTTCGTTGGCGAGCGCGGGCGAGCGGGGCTCGTAGACGGCGTCGTGGTAGAAGGCGGCGGCGATCGCAGCATCGACGTCGATCGCGCTCGCGCCGAGCCGGCCGGACTCGGTGACGTGTTCGCATTCGCGAACGAGTTCCTCGACGTGGCGGACCACCCAGGCGACGTGGTCGACGCCGTGGTATCGGCGGTGCTTCTCGCGGTGGCGGCCGAGCAGCCGCTCGAAGCGGTCGAGTGGTGCGGCGACGTGGCGCTGCCAGGCCACCTGGAGCTCGAGATGATGGTCGCCCATCGCACGAGTGTCGCAGGCCGGAGCGTTCTGCCACACTCGGGTCGGTGGCGATCTTGATCGACGAGGCGAGGTGGTGGCACGACGGTCGGCGCTGGTGCCACATGATCAGTGACGTCAGCTACGCCGAGCTGATCGCGTTCGCCGACGAGGTCGGGATCCCGCGGCGTGGGTTCGAAGGCGACCACTACGACATCCCCGAGGAGTACCGAGACGCGATGATCGCCGCAGGGGCGACGGCGGTCGAGAGTCGGGTCCTGCTCCGACGGTTGAAGGCGGCGGAGCTCCGTCTCCGGCCGCGCCAGCGCCACGGTGCGAAGGGTGCGGCAGCGGCGGCGGCAGCCCTTGCGGCACACGATGCCGCCGCCGACATCGTCACGTGAACCAACCCGCAGGCGCGCTCACGAAGTGACGCGGCAGAGTGACGCCGCCCGGGCCCCGGCCGATCACGAACCACTCGACGAGCGCGAGCCCCGCGTCGGTGAGGAGCTCGTCGACGAAGTGCCATCGGACGCCGTCGTGCAGTTCGGCGGTGGCTCCCGGCCGGATCGATGCGAGCACGACGCCGCGCACGTCGACCCCATCGTCGCGTCGTCGTCGAGCGTGTTCGGCCACGAGTGCAGCCACGTCGACGACTGCGTCGGCATCGTCGGTGCCGTCCACGCACAGGCAGCTGAGGCCGCATCCGATGGGGTCGAGCCCGATGGCGAGGATCTGGTGCCGAGGTGGGTCGGCGCGAACGAGATCGATCAGAGCGAGCGCAGGATCCGGGTGATCGATCGGGTCGATGCCGGCGCGAGGTACCCGACTGTGGCGAGCGTCGGTGGACGCCCGGTCGAACGTCGGCGGCTCGGTGGACGACTGGGACATACTTCCCCCTGTGCCGCGCGCAACGGCGGGCGGCCCGAGATGACGGGGCGAGTCGGCTCGGATGAGCGTACGCGGGGCCTGTCACAGCCATCGTCGGGGCACGAGCCCTCCCGACTCGTTCACACCGTCCACCGATGAGTTGGTCGCCGCCAGCGGCACGTCAGCCGAGATCCTCGTCCCCGTCGACCTCGTACGCGACGAAACGGTCGGGGTCCGACCCCGACCGTTTCGTGATGGGTTGCAGTGTGAAGGGGCTGATCAGGCGGTCGGGCTGAGGTCGGCCTGGCCGAAGCCGACGCCGAAGCGGACGCACCAGATCGACACCCGGCTGTACCGGTCGAGGTCGACGTCGGCGGGGATCTCGTAGTTCTGGTCGCCGATGTTGCCCTTCAGGTCACCGAGGTCGACGAAGTCGCTCGGGTCGTCGGGGTTGACGAGGTACACGTTCAGGTCGGGACCGTTGTTCGACTCGAAGTTCTCCAGGCGCAAGAACC
>JBCBDK010000354.1:0-4862 GCA_038529675.1 Actinomycetota bacterium | reverse complement strand
GTCGGCTCGTGCTGAGCGACCCGCTCCTGCGGGTCTCGACCTTCCTCGGTGCGTTCTCCGGGATGTACTTCACGGTCGTGCTGACCACCGACGCGACGTACCGCGACGAGTTCGCCGACGACGTCGGGCCGGAGATCCGGGAGGCGTTGGCGGTGCGAACGGCCTACCGTGTCGCTCGCGGCAGTCACCCGGCGTCGGCGGTGACCGCGACGCCGAACTCGACCGACCGCGACAACGGAGTTGCATGAGCACGATCGACCCATCGCCCACGACCGAACCCGGCACCGACCCGCGGGCGAGCGGTTCCGACGGTACCGACGGCGTCGAGATCCGGATGCTGCACCACGCCCCCGAGATGCGGCGCATCGTCCAGATCTTCCAGCAGGTCTGGGGGTCGCCGAACGAGCTCGTCCCGATCGAGATGCTGATGGCGATCTCCCACGCCGGCGGTTACGTCGCCGGCGCGTTCGACATCACCGACGTCGGACGAGCCGAGACCGACGAGACCGGTGGCGCCGACACCGAAGTCGATTCGCACGAACGAGACGGGCGGCTGCTCGGCGCATCGGTCGGGCTGCTCGCCCGTCACCAGGGTCGCCCCGCACTGCACAGCCACATCACCGGCCTCCTGGCCGGCGCCCGGAGCTCCGGGCTCGGACGTGCGATGAAGCTCCACCAGCAGGAGTGGGCCCGCCGCCACGACATCGAGTGGATCGTCTGGACCTTCGACCCGCTCGTTCGTCGCAACGCCTGGTTCAACATCGCGGTGCTGGGAGCGGAGGTCCACGAGTACCTGCCGTCGTTCTACGGCCCGATGACCGACGCGATGAACGCCGGCGACGACACCGACCGACTGCTCGTCGCCTGGCGGGTCGACACCGACCCCGACGCTCCGCTGCGCGACGGGTCGGCATCGGACGCCGACACAGGTCGGCGACTCGAGATCCCGACGCCGGACGACATCCTGACGATCCGGCGCACCGATCCGACCGAAGCCGCCCGATGGCGGACCGACGTCCGCGAACAGCTGACCGCACAGTTGGAGGCCGGTCGTCGCGTCACCGGCTTCACCCGCGACGGTAGCTACGTTCTCGAGCCGTGAGCGACGTCGGCGAACCGGACGGCGGCGCCGACGACGATCGGCCGCTCGAGCCGATCGAGATCGAGCGTGTCGCGCTGCGGCGGATCGCCATGCCGCTCGTCACGCCGTTCCGCACGAGTTTCGGCGTCGAGCGCGAGCGGGACATCCTCCTCGTCGAGGTGCACGCACGGGCCGCGCACGGCGAACCGGTGACGGGCTGGGGTGAATGCGTCGCACTCGCCGAGCCGACCTACTCGCCCGAGTACGTCGACGGCGCCGACCACGTGATGCGCCACCACCTGCTCCCGGCGGTGTTCGACGGATCGCCGCTCGAGGCAGCCGACGTCGCTCGGCGCCTCGGCCATCTCCACGGCCACCCGATGGCGAAGGGCTCGATCGAGATGGCCGTGCTCGACGCACAGCTCCGCGCCGCTGACCGTTCGTTCGCTTCGTGGATCGGCGCCACGGTCGATCGGATCCCGAGCGGGGTCAGCGTCGGCATCCACGACGAGATCGCCGACCTGCTGCACACGGTCCAGGGCTACGTGGACGAGGGCTACGTCCGGATCAAGCTGAAGATCGAGCCGGGTCGCGACATCGACCACGTCGGCGCAGTTCGCGAGTTGATCGGACCCGATGTCCCGCTCCAGGTCGACGCCAACACGGCCTACCGTCGGACCGACGGCCGGCACCTGGCTCGGCTGGACCCGTTCGAGATGCTGCTCATCGAGCAACCGCTGGCCGAGGAGGACGTGCTCGGGCACGCACGGCTCGCCGACGAACTCGAGACGCCGATCTGTCTCGACGAGTCGCTCGTCTCCCTTGCGACCACCGCCGACGCGATCGAGCTCGGCGCATGCGAGATCGCCAACATCAAGCCCGGTCGAGTCGGCGGCTACCTCGAGGCGGTTCGCATCCACGACCTCTGTCTGTCGAAGGGGATCCCGGTGTGGTGCGGCGGGATGCTGGAGACCGGCATCGGGCGGGCGGCGAACGCGGCGCTCGCTGCGCTGCCCGGGTTCACGCTCCCGGGCGACATCAGCGCATCGACGCGGTTCTACGCGCAGGACATCGTGGTCGAGCCGATCACGATCACCGATGGCCACGTCGCGGTGCCCAGCGGGGCCGGCTTCGGGTTCGACATCGACCGGACCGTCCTCGACGCCGTGACCACCGCGCGCCACGAGCACCGCTGACGGCGCCGAGACGCCCACAGCAATCCGCCCGCGTCGCAGCCGTCGTCTCGATCGTCGGCGCGGACACTCAGCAACCTTCGAGGTCGGCCTCGATGCCGGCGACGCCTGCCTCGATCGCCGCACGACGGATCTCGGCGAACTCGGGGACCTCGTCGAAGAAGCTGAGCTTCTCGTCGAAGGCCGGCGACAGATCGACGTCGAACACGTACGCCGAGAACATCTCGGCGAAGTCCTCCTCCGGATGCGTGGCGGCGTATGCGTTGACGAAGTCGCCGGTCCGGTGGCACGCGTCGAGCGCCACGTCGTCGGCCAGCGCCGAGCCGTCCTCGGGCAGCTCAGCGAGTGCGCCGTCGCTCCAGAACCGGTCGATCCAGTCGAGGATGTGGGCGCCGGGTCGGAAACAGCCGTTGCCGTTGAAGTAGGTGTCGCAGTCCTCGGGCCCCGTCGCGGTCGCATCGAGCTGAGTCCCCGGATGCTGGGTGATGACGTGGCTCAGCTCGTGGAGCATGGTCAGACGAAGTTCGTCCGGGCGCTGGTCGGCGGCCTGTACGTCGACCGCCAGCAGAAAGAAGCTGGCGTCTTCGTCGAGCGTGATGACGAAGGCGAGCGTGTCGCAGTCGTCGCAGCCCTCGTAGCCCGCGAGCAGGCTCACGTCGTCGTACAGCTCACGCGGCGTGACGGTCGTGATCGCATCCCATGCATCGAGCAGCCGAGGGTCGTCTGCACCGCCCGCTGCGAAGCACGCAGGCTGCAGGTCGCCACCGACGACGAAGTGCATGGCGGTGACGAACCCGTCCTGCTCGACGTCGGCGGGATCGCAGAAGCCGGCCTCGCCGAGTTCGACCAGCAGCTGGTCCAGCTCACCGTCCGTCGCCACGGCGGACGGATCGGTGTCGCCGGCCTCCGGAGGCTCCGCCGATCCGGTGCACGCGCCCAGCCCGACCGCGGCGCACACCAGCACCGTCACCGTCACCGCATGCACATCTGCCGACGATACCGATCGTCTCCGTCGGCCCTCCCCCGCGGCCGACGACCGGATATCGTCCCCGAGCGTGACGACCCCCGAGGCACATCCGTTCCTGTCCGACGAGTGGATGGAGGCGGCCCGGGCCGTTCGGGCACGTCACGCCGACCGCGCCCCGGAGATCGAGGCCGACCTGCGGATCAACATCGTCGTGTTCGACGTGCCGTTCCGCGACGGCGAACTGCGTGCCTATCTCGATACCTCGTCGGGCACCACGGAACTGGAGCTCGGCGAGCTCGACGAGGCCGACGTCACCGTCACCACCGACTACGCGACCGCGCAGGCGATCTTCGTCGATCAGGATCCGGCGGTGGCGATGCAGTCGTTCATGGCAGGCAAGGTCAAGGTGCAGGGCGACATGATGAAGCTCATGGCGTTGCAGGCCACGATCACGCCCGACGACGACGCAGCGCAGGAAGTCGCCGACGAGATCGCCGCGATCACCGAACGCCCGCCCGCACCCGAGGACGACGCGGCCGACGAAACCGAGGACATCGACGAGACGGACGACTGACCGACGGTCGGGTCGACGATCCCGGGCGACAGCTCCTCCCTGGCCGGTCGTCAGAGGAAGATGACGTCGACGACCGTGCCGCGCGGGAACTCGGTACCGGGCGCGACGTCGTCGCCCTCGATCGTGAGTTCGACGAAGGTTCCCGCCGTCGTACCGAGGAGCCGACCGATGACGAACCCGGCCTCGTCGAGGGCGGCCTGTGCGTCGGTGAAGGACAGACCCTCGAGGTCGGGAAGCGGCACGACGTCGGGCCCGAGGGAGAGCTGCACGGTGATGGTGCCGTCGCGAGCGAGTTCGGCTCCCGCAGCGGGCTCCTGCGAGACGACACGACCTTCGGGCACGTCGTCGGAGAACACCCCGGCGCCGCTCACGACGCGAAGCTGCACTTGGTCCGCTGCGGCGACGGCCTCGTCGAGCGTGTTGCCGGCGAACGACGGAACGCTGCGAGGCGCAGGGCCGGCCGACAGCGTCAGCTGCACCGTCTCACCGGGCAGGATCTGGTCTCCGGCGGTCAGCGTCGCATCTCCGACGACCTGCCACGACACGACGGAGCCGAGGGCCAGCGTCTCGGAGAACTCGCGCTCGGGCGCCTCGACCACCCGGAGACCGAGGCCGGTCAGCTCGACCGCGGCCTCGTCGAACGAGCGATCGACCACCTCGGGCAGCAGACGGAACTCAGGGCCCTGCGAGCGAACGATCAGGAACGGTTCACCCTCCTCGAGCTCGGCGCCGGGCTCGGGCTCGGTGCGGATCACCTGTTCTGGCGTCGGGAAGCTGTCGCTGCGCTCGAATTCGTAGCTGATCTCCCAGCCGTTCCCGGCGATCTGGTTCAACGCCCGATCGACGGGCTGGCCCGCGAGCGCCGGCACGGCGAACGACTTCGGCTGGAACAACAGCGTGGCGGCGTAGCCGAGGCCGGCGAGCCCGGCGAGGAGTACGACGACGAGCAGCACGATCGGACCCTTCCGACGCCGCGGCGGCGCATCGTCGAACAGCGCCGGTGGAGGGGTCGACTCGTCGGCCGCCGGGTCGGTCGACGGTGCGGGC
>JBCBDK010000353.1:0-4866 GCA_038529675.1 Actinomycetota bacterium | reverse complement strand
CGGAGCACGATCGAACCGCCCTCCACCCGAACGGTGACGCCGCCGCGCACGTCGACCGGGGGCACGTCGTGACCGCCGTTCGTCTCGTCGATGTCGAGCGCGTGTACCACTCGCACGGCGGTGACGTTCGTGCGCTCGACGGGGTCACCGCCGAACTCGAGCCCGGCTCGATCACCGTGCTGTACGGCCCGTCGGGCAGTGGCAAGACGACGCTGCTCAACCTGGTCGCCGCCCTCGATCGCGCGACCTCGGGCTCGGTCAAGGTGCTCGGTGCCGATCTTGGCGCGCTCGGCGACGACGCTGCGACCCGGTGGCGACGGGCCAACGTGGCGTCGATCTTCCAGGCCAAGGGTCTGGTCGGCCACCTGACCGCTGCCGAGAACGTCGACCTCGCACTCCGACTCGTCGGCGCGTCCGGACGCGGCGACGGGCGCGGCGCCGAACAGCAGCGTGCACGCCGAGCGCGACGCGAGGCGCGGCGCCGCCACGGCACCGCGACGTTGGAGTCGGTCGGGCTGGGCGATCACCTCGATCACCGTCCGGCGCAACTCTCGGGCGGTCAGCAGCAGCGGGTCGCGATCGCTCGTGCGTTGGCCGTCGAGGCGCCACTCCTCGTCGCCGACGAACCCACCGGCGAGCTCGACTCCGACACGTCTGCGGCGATGATCGAGCTGATCGTCGACGATGTCGTGCGTCGCGGTGCGACCGCGCTCATCAGTACCCATGACGTCGCCTTCCGCGACGCTGCGGACCGAACGCTCGAACTCGTCGACGGGAGGCTGTCGTGACGCGCGCGGTCCACCGCATCGTCGCCGGCTGCGTCGTGGCCGGCGTGTTTGCGTCGTGCTCGGCTGACGACCGCGGGCGCGATGCGCACGTGTTCTCCGCGCCCCCGACCGAGCGGGCCGGTGCCGACGAGATCGCCGATCCGGCCGTGACGGCGAGCCCCGATGAATCGCTGCGGATCGAGATGGGCCTGCTCGACGACGGTGCGCTCGTGTACCGAGTGCTCCGACAGCCCGACCCCGACCGGTCCGACGGCGATCTCGACGAGGTCGTCGTCGACACGTCGCCGATCGGGCTCGACACGTCGGCGGGGTCGTTCCTCGACGGCTTGACGGTCGTGGACAGCGGCGACGCCTCGGCGTGGTCGAGTTCGTTCACGCTGCCGACCGGGAAGCGGCGTTCGAGCACGATCGAGGGGACGCAGCGGACGATCCGCCTCGCATCGGCAGACTCCGACCTGCACCTCGAGGTCGACGTGGTCGCCGTCGACCATGCGGTCGCGTTCCGGAGCCGACTGATCGAACCCGACCCGAACCCAGGCGGCGCTGACGGTGCCGGCGACCACCGAATCGTCACCGTCACCGCCGAGCGCACCGGCTTCGACCTCGCCGTCGACTCGACCGCATGGTTGCAGCCCCACGACGAGGCGAGCAGCTTCACACCGGCGTACGAACGCATCGCGTTGCCCGGCCGGCCGCTGGTGAACCCGATCCCGAGCCGCCAGGGCTGGACGCTCCCCGCGCTGTTCGAACACGACGGCACGTGGACCCTGCTCGCCGAAGCGGGGCTCGAGTCGGGTTGGGCCGGTTCGCATCTGAGCGGCATCGCCGACGACGGCGACCTCGCACTCGCGCTGCCCGACTCGAGTGAGGGGTACGGCGTCGGCCTGCCCGAACCCGTCGGGCCGCTTCCGCTCGAGTCGCCGTGGCGGGTCCTGATGGTCTCGACCGATGTCGGCGACGTCGTCGAGTCCGATCTGATCCGCCACCTGAGCGCCGCCGCGGACGACCGCGACTGGAGTTGGGTGGAGCCCGGGCGTGTGTCGTGGAGCTGGTGGGCGGACAACGACAGCCCGACGGATCCCGACCGTCTGATCGAGTACATCGACCTCTCCGCCGAGCTCGGCTGGGAGTACTCGCTGGTCGATGCGAACTGGAACGAGCTCCCCGACGACGAGTTCGATCGGGTCGTCGCCCACGCCGAGCAGGCCGGAGTGGGACTACTGCTCTGGTACAACTCCGGTGGCAGTCACAACGACGTCACCGAGGCACCTCGCGGCCTGATGTCGGACCGCGACGTCCGGCGAGCCGAGATGGCCCGCCTCCTCGACCTGGGAATCCGTGGTGTCAAGGTCGACTTCTTCCACTCGGACAAGCCCGACCGCATTCGCCAGTACCTCGACATCCTGGCCGACGCCGCCGACTTCGAGCTGCTCGTCAACTTCCACGGTTCGACGGTCCCGCGCGGCTGGGGGCGGACGTGGCCGAACCTGATGACGATGGAGGCGGTCGCCGGCGGGGAGCAGTACCTGTTCAACCAGGCGTACGCAGGGCTCGCGCCGGCGCAGAACACGGTGCTGCCGTTCGTGCGCAACGTGGTCGGGCCGATGGACTTCACCCCGACGTCGCTCGATCCCGACCAGTCGCGGGCGACCACCAATGCCCACGAGTTGGCGCTGGCGGTCGTGTTCGAGTCCGGCTTGCAGCACCTGATCGACCGCCCCGAGACGTATCTCGATCAACCCGAGGTCGTCCGTTCGATTCTCGCCGACCTCCCGGTTGCGTGGGACGACACCGTGTTGGTCGACGGCCGCCCCGACGCACACGTGGTGATCGCGCGGCGCACCGGTGACACGTGGTGGATCGGGGCGATCAACGGCTCGGATGAGGAGCTCGAACTGGATCTCGATGCGCTGTTCGCCGCCGACGACCGGCTGGCGACGGCGATGGAGTCGAGTTCGGTACGAGTGGCCTGCGACGGCGACGACCCGCGGACGTTCGCGACCGACACGTCGGCGGAACTGCCGGACCGCATCCGCCTGGCGGCCTTCGGCGGCTGTGTGCTCGTCGCAGCATGACGGTCGCGGCGTGAACGCCAGGGCGTTGACGTCGGCGGTGTCACCCCCGGCCGAAATCCCGACGCGGCTCGCCCGGGCGCCGGTACCGTCGAAGTGATGGGTCTGGTGAACGCACGAAACCTCCGCAAGGCCAAGGAACTCCTCGAGAAGAATCGCCACAAGGCCGGTGACATCGTCGGCAAGGCCGGCGAGAAGCTCGACAAGGTGTCCAAGGGCAAGACCTCGAGCCTCACGGCGAAGGCGACCGAGGCGGCCAACAAGTACGCCGATGGTGCGGTCGACCGCCACGACTTCGGGGAGGCATCGGGCGACCACGACGGCATGCCCGACGACCAGCGGATGCCCAACGCGCGGGCGAGCGGTGCCGACGTCGCCGCGGCCAACGCCATGACCAACATGGCCAACGCGGCCACCAACTTCTTGAACACCGCAGCGGCCCAGGCGCAGTCCGCCACGGCTCACCAGCAGGACGCTGCGCGTGGCACGGCCGACGACGCGTCGGTGCCGCCACCTCCGCCGTCGCAGCCAGGACCGCCCCCGCAGGGCTCACCGCCACCGCTCCCGCCGAGCTGATCAGATCGATCGCGGGCCGGAGCGAGTCAGCCGGATCGGACGCGCCCGCACGCGCCTCAGCGACCGCGTGTGGCTGCGGCGTCCTCGTCGTTGACGAACCAACTCGCGAGCGCACTCGGCAACATCACGAGGCCCATCGCGAGGAACGCCCACCGATAGGCGTCGAGGCGGTCGGCGGTCGGGGCGTCGTCGCCGCCAGCCGCCGAGATCCCTGCGGCGATGATCGTCGCAGCGAGGGCGACACCCGTGGCGAACGAGATCTGCCGCTGCGTGTTGAACACCGACGTCGCCCGGCCGGTGTCCTCCGGGGAGATCGACGCGTACACACCGGTCTGGATCGCAACGAACACCATGCCGACCGATGCACCGCGCAGGAACGAACCGGCAGCAAGCAGGCTGGTCGGTGTGTCGAGTCGGACGAAGACGTACGAGCCGGTGACGATCGCCGTCACGGCACCACCCACGATCATCAGGCGGCGCGGTCCGACGAGTCGGTACAGCCGACGGCCGACGAGGTTCGACACGAGGAACACGCCGACGGCCTGGGGTGCCTGGGTGAGCCCCGACGCGGTCGCAGAGAGGCCTCGCAGCGACTGGAGGTAGAGCGGGAGGACGAAGATCCAGCCGAAGAAGCCCGCGTAGACCATGGCCGACGACACGTTGATCCACCGGAACAGTCGGTCGCGGAAGAGGCGAAGGTTGAGCATCGGCTCATCGATGCGGAGTTCGACCGCGATCATCACCGTGAACGACGCGGCGCCGAGCGCGCCGGTCGTGATCGTGCTGACGGACAGCCAACCGTTCTCGGGGCCGGTCGAGAGGGCGTAGATGAGCAGTGAGACGCCCGATGCCGAGAGAACGAAGCCGGGGAGATCGAACCGGCCCGGTGCATCCTGGCGTTCCTCGCGAAGCCACCACCACGCCAGCGCCAGTGCGGCGGCGCCGACCGGGAGGTTGACGTAGAAGATCCACCGCCACGAGATGTTGTCGACGATCACGCCACCGAGCACCGGGCCGATCGCCGGTGCGACGACGGCGACGCTCAGCACCCCGACGGTCGCGGTCGACCGCTGCGAGAGCGGGAACGCGCGGAACAACATGGCGCTCCCGATCGGGGTGATGAGCCCGGCGCCTGCACCCTGGAGGACACGCGCTGCGATCAGCGCCTCGAGCGACGGGGCAGCACCGCAGAGTCCCGACGCGATCGTGAAGGTGGTGAGCGCGACGACGAACATCGCTTTCGTCCCGAAGCGATCACCGAGCCAGCCGGCGACCGGGATGACGGCGGCGAGCGCGAGGAGGTACGAGACGGCGACCCACTCGATGTCGGTCGTGGGGACGTCGAGCTCGCTGGCGAGGGTCGGGAGTGCGACGTTGACGATCGTGCCGTCGATGATCGTCATGAACAGCCCGAGGATGTAGACGGCCAT
>JBCBDK010000352.1:0-4868 GCA_038529675.1 Actinomycetota bacterium | reverse complement strand
CACCCGAGCCCCAACCACCCGAATCACCGGCATCATCGTTCGCCGGGTCACCACCCCAACCACCCTGGGAGTCATTGTCGTCGTCGGAGTCGTCGAACCAATCACCGCCGTCGTCGGGCGGCGACTCCGGATGGGGTGACGGCGTGGGCTCGGGCGCCTCGACGTGCCCGCCGGATCGATCGTCGTCCGACGAGTCTCGGTCCGGCTCGGGTTCGGCCGGCGGCTCGGGTTCGGTCGGCGGTTCCGGTGACGTCGGCGACTCCGGCACGTCGGGCACGTCGGGCTGGTCGGGCGGATCCGACGACGGCGGGCTGTCCTCCTGCGGATCGACGTCGGGCCCGTCGTCGGACGTCGGTGGCTCGGGCTGCGTCGGTGCCGTGTCGTGGACGTCCGGTGCGTCGTCGGACATCGGCGTCCGATCCGGCGTCACATCGACACCCCGGTTCGGCCCACTGGACTCGTCCGGCTGATCTGGCTCACTCGGCTGGTCAGACTCACTCGGCTCGTCGTGATCGTCGTCGTCATCGCGATCGTCGTCACCGTCCCGGCCGTCGTCGGGACGCACGACATCGTCCGACGGCGACGGCGAGTCGTCCTCGCCCTCGTCGGCAGGCGGGTCCCCGGCGGGCGGATCGTCCGATGGTGGATCCTCGGCCGGCGGGTCCTCAGGGGGCGGGCCGTCCCAGTCGTCGTTGGAGTCGTCGTCGGTCGGCGGCTCGGGGATGTCATCGTCCTCGTCGGTCGCCGGCGGGGTCGCTCCCGGATCCTCCGCCGGACCCTCGGCCGGGTCCGGTTCCGGATCAGGATCCACGTCCGGTTCAGGATCGTCATCGACCTCGTCGTCCTCCGGGATCACCACATCGTCGGGCGGCGTCGGTGCGACATCGGCACCGTCGTCCAACGGCGGCGGATCGGCCGGCGCAGGAACCTCGACGACGACACCGCCGGGCTCGTCGACCGGCTCGTCACCTGACGAGCCGTCGCCGTCACCGGTCGGCTGATCCGGGTCGAACGAGATGTCGGTCGGATCGGGGATGTCATCGGGCTGCGTCGGCGCTTCGGGCTGAGCGGGCGGCTCGGTCGGCACATCCGGACGGTCGCCCGCCTCGGGCGTTGCGCCGGGGTCGCCATCGGCCTCCGGGGGCGTCGGCGGGTCGGGCGCCGTCGTGTCGACCTCAGGTGCCGGGGTCGAGCCAGGCGGGTCAGCGGGCAGATCGGGATGCGACGGCGGCGCCTCGATCGCCTCGGGCACCGTGCCGGGCCACGTGCTCCGATCCGGATTCGGATACTGCGCTCGACCGACCTTCGGCGGGTCGGCCGGCGCCGGGCTCACTCGCATGTCGACCGCGCCCGGGTTCGGTGTCGTCGTCGCATCCGGCACCTCGACACCCAGCTCCCGCGCCATCGTCTCGGCGACGATCGCACCCATCTTCTGCGCGCCGCTCGGCGTGGGGTGGAGGAACTCGCGGCTCTGGTGCGTCGGGCCTGGTGACAGGTGCTCCCACGCATCGATCGGCACGATGTCGGACGGGGTCTTGCCCGCTTCGTTGCCGGCGAGCGCACCGGAGACGTCGGCGAGCGCCGCATCGCATCCGCACCCCGCCACCGCCGCTGCGATCGCCGCGTTGACGTCGACGGCGAAGTCGCGCACGGCGGTGAGCTCCTCGCGCGTGAATTCGACGCCCGTGCTGCCGTGCGGATGGTTCGGGTCGACCGCGACCGGATAGTTGGTGACGACCATCGCAGCGCCCGGATGCGCGGCACGGATGTCCTGGTACGTCATCGCAAGGCGGGCCGAGAGGTTGGTGGGCACCGTGTTGTTCGCACGGGCGGTCGCGATCTCCTGCGCGATCTGTTCTGGCGTCAGCGCCTCGATCGTGACCGGCGGATCCTGCGCGAGGATCGATGCGATGCGAGTCGACATGTCGCCGGCTTCCTCATCGTCCTGGGTCGCAGCCGAGTGCATCACGCCGGCGAACTTGGCGTCGTTGCCACCGAAGCCGACCACCACGCCGTCGACGTCGGCGGGCACCTGGCCGAGCTGCGGCGTGTTCGAGTAACCCGGCTCGCTGTAGCGATCCTGGGGTTCGTGGACGTTGCCGCTGACCGCGCCGGACGCCGCGGCGAACGGCATGGTGACCGTCATGCCGGGGTTGGCGCCGGCGATCAACCCGCCGGCGGTGGCCGACGGTGACTGCCTCGACTGGTGCCGCTGGTCGGTCGGACTGACGTACTCGGAGTCCCCCTCGCCGTCGTCCGCGCCTTCGCCCGAGGTGTACGAGTCACCGTAGACGCCGATGTTGACGTTGCCGGTGTAGCCCTCGGCCGGCGCAGGCGTTGCGTCGTCGCCGGACGGCTGCTCGGCCGGTGCGTCGTCGCTGCGATCGCCGCCATCCTCCTGACCGACGACGATCGAACTCGGAGCAATCGCCAGGAGCACGGCCCCGGCGAACGCCGCCGCCCAACGCGGCACGGACGTCCGGCGGCCCACCCGACGGCGCCGCTCGGGCAGCGCGGGCTCTCGATCGGTGAAGTGCTGGAACGGGACCGCCCAGCCCTGCTCGTCGATCAGGAAGAAGTCGCGGTCGGGATGCTCCCACCGACCCGAGTTCTCGATCTCGTGCTCGTCGTGTCGTCGTTCGTTCATGGCCACCTCGCTGTTGCGCCGGTGTCCGCCACCGAGTCGAACGTAGACGCGAGCACCGGCAGCGTCCAGCCGATGGACGAGATGTCCACCACCGTTCACGCTGCAACGATGTCGGGCCGCTGCCGGGCCGGCACGCCGGAACCGCCCGACGTCGCAGGACCAGGCGGGTCGGCGCCGAGGGGTGGCGCCGACCCGCCGATCCGACTCGCTCAGCGCGCCGAGGCGAGTTCCTTCGCCTTCGCTGCCGAGATCGTGCCGCGTTCGGCGTACGCCCTGAGGTCGTCGCCGATCGCGTCGAGCGTCTTGTCGAACTTCCGGCGCATCATCGGCTTCATGATCGCTCCGAGCGGGCCGATGACGTCGGCGGTGAGCCGCAAGGTCACCGCCGACCGATCGCCCGGTGCCGGCGAGATCGTCCACTGGTTGCGGAGCTCCTTGACGAAGCCGGGGATCTTCTCCGCCTCCGCGGTATAGGCGAACTGGCGACGAGCCGGTTCGTACTGGACGAGCTCCTCGTCGATCGTGCCGAAGCCGTCGACCTGGCACACCCGACCGCCGGCGACACCGTCGACCTTCGGCCCGTACTTCGGGTTCGGCGACGACTGCGTGATGCCGGTGACCCAGCTGCTCACCTCCGTGAACTCGGTGGTGAGCTTGGTGAAGAGCTGATCGGGATCGGCGTCGACGGTGAACTGCTTGATGACTTCGAGGGACATGATGACTCCTGGTGTGGTTCGGGGTGGCTCCGTCCTCCGATCGGGGACGATCGGGGACGATCACCACTCTCGGGGAGATCAACCCCCGCCACATCGCCCCGTCGGCTCGATCACCCGTCGCGCCGCGTCTCGCCGCGCGACGCGTCGAGCTCGTCGTGCAACAGGCCGAGCTCGCGGGCCCGAGCGACCACGTCGTCGCGACCGGCGACACCGAGCTTCCGGCGGATCGACAGCAGGTGCGTCTTGACCGTGTTCTCGGAGACGAACAGCTGCGCAGCGAGTTCCCGGCGAGGCAGACCGAACGGCAGCAGACGAAGCACGGCCAGCTCGCGTTCGCTCAGCTCGCGCGCGCCGACCGGCAGCCGATCGGCGTCGAGGCCGGGGGCGAAGCGCGTTGCGGCGTGGGCGGCTCGCACCTCGTCGGCGATCCAGTCGGCACCGATCAACGCAGCGGCGGCAGCGTCCGCGGCGCGCAAATCGGCGCGACGCTCACCCTCGTCACCGAGGAGGTGGTGCACGCGCGCCCGACATGCGAGCGCCAGCGCCGTCACCGCCGGCTCGTCGCCGAGCGCGGCGATCTCGACCGCCCGTCCGGCCGCGTCCGCCGCGTCTCCCACGCGTCCGCAGTCGAGTGCGGCTCGCGCCCGAACGAGCCAGGCCAGGGCCGGCCGGTGGAACCGCTCGAGGTCGGGCGAGATCACGAACGAGAGCGCGGAGTCGGCCGCGGCGGCCGCAGCGTCCGGATCGTCGGACGCCAGACCCAACGCTGCGTACGCCATCACGAGCGGCGGCTCCTGCCCGACGGCGATCGCCGCGTCGATCGCCGTGCGAGCGGTCGCCTCGGCAGCATCGTCGCCGGTCAGCGCCAAGAGCTGTGCGTGGGTGGCCATCACCGTCGGCACGATCATGTCGTCGTCCGTGGCGGCGGCCAGCTCCACACCGAGCGCCGCGTGGCGGACCGCATCGTCCAGCCGACCGAGGTGTCGATCGCGACCTGCACGGATCGCCGAAGCATGGACGTCGAACGCACGTCGCTGTTCGTCTGCGAGGTCGTCGACCATCACGATCGCTTCCAGCCACGGCTCGATCTCGTCGTAGCGACGCTGGTTCAGACTCACCCACGCCGGCAGGGCTGCGAGGGACCGATCGGCGAGCACGCGCTCGGTCCCGATCCAACGGATCCACCGCCACATGTCGTCGATCTGCCCACGGTTGGATGCGGCGAGGAGATGATCGGACACCGCCTCCATCGCGGTCGCGTGTTCGTCGGCCTCGACCCCGTGCCACACGATCTGATCGAGGTCGCCATCGCGCATCGCCCACCGCATTGCCCGGCGGTGGAGCTCGCGCCGATGCTCGCGCGGTCGCTCGTCGAGCCGGGCGAGCAGGAACTCCCGGAAGAGTCGGTGCGTTCGGAAGGTCGACGTCGATGCGTCGACGAGCGACGTGAACACCTGGTCGGCGGCGAGGCGACGCAGGATCGCCAACCCGTCGCTGCTGCCGGT
>JBCBDK010000351.1:0-4878 GCA_038529675.1 Actinomycetota bacterium | reverse complement strand
CGCTGTCCTTCGACGGCGAGCTCGCCCATCTGTCGATGCGGGTCGATCCCGACGGTGGCCTGCTCGGCGACTACGAACTGAAGCTCAACAGCTACGACATCGGGGTCGACATCGAGCTGGCCGATGCGATCCGTCGTCTTCGCTTCGAGCACCCCGAGGTGCGTTGCGTCGTGTTCGACTCGGCGATCGAGGGTGTGTTCTGCGCTGGCGCCAACATCCGCATGCTCGCCGCAGCAGATCACGGCCACAAGGTCAACTTCTGCAAGTTCACGAACGAGACACGGCTCGAGATGGAGGAGGCGTCCGCCGAGTCGGGCCTCCGCTTCCTCGCTGCGATCAACGGGTCATGCTCGGGTGGCGGCTACGAGGTCGCGATGGCGTGCGACCACTTGCTGCTCGTCGACGACCGATCGTCGTCGGTGTCGCTTCCGGAGGTGCCGCTGCTCGGCGTGTTGCCGGGTACGGGTGGGCTCACGCGCCTGACCGACAAGCGCGGCGTGCGGCGCGATCGCGCCGACGTGTTCGCCACGCGCGCCGAAGGCGTGCAGGGGAAGGAGGCGGTCGAGTGGCGACTGGTCGACGAGGTGGCGTCCAAGAGCGACTGGGACGATGCCGTCGCCACCCGGGCAGCGGCGCTCGCCGCCACGTCCGACCGTGACGCCGCCGCCGAACCGGTCGCTCTCGCACCGCTCCACCGCACGGTCGACGGCGACGCGATCACCTACCGGTTCGTGTCCGCCAAGCTCGACCGAGCCAACCGCGCGGTGCACCTCGGTGTCACTGCGTCGGCCGATGACGACTGGCCGCTGCAGACCGCTCGCGAGCTCGACGACCTGCTGTGCCATCTCCGCTTCAACGAGCCCGAGCTCGGCTCGCTCGTCATCCGCACCTGCGGAGAGGCCAGCGACGTGCTCACCCACGATCGTCGGTTCACCGACCCCCAGGGTCACGCACAGCGGGAGACGGCGCTGCTCTGGAAGCGGGTGCTGTCCCGGCTCGACCTCACCGCCCGATCGATCATCACCGCCATCGAGCCGGGCTCGTGCCACGCCGGCATCCTCGCCGAACTCGCACTCGCTGCCGACCGGACCTATCAGCTCGACGGCATCTTCGAAGACGACGACGAGCCGCTGCCCGAGGCGACCATGACTCTCACCGCGACCAACACCGGCGCAATGCCGATGGCGAACGGACTCACCCGGCTGCAGTCGCGGCTGTGGGGCAACGACGAGCTCCTGACCGACGCCACGGCCGCAGCGAGTGAGCAGCGCCCGCTCGTGGCCAAGGAGGCGTACGACCTCGGCCTCGTCACCTTCATCCCCGACGACCTCGACTGGCACGACGAGGTTCGCCTCGCCATCGAGGAGCGTGCCAGCTTCTCGCCGGATGCGCTCACCGGCATGGAGGCGAACCACCGCTTCGCCGGCCCGGAGACGATGGCGACGAAGATCTTCAGCCGCCTCTCGGCCTGGCAGAACTGGATCTTCATCCGGCCCAACGCGAGCGGCCCCGACGGCGCGCTCCAGCGCTACGGCACCGGCTCTCGCCCCGACTACTCCCACACCCGCACCTGACCAGGTGTCAGACACCCACCCGGATCCGAAGGATCCGAGTGCGTGTCTGACACCGAACCGGACCGAAGCCACAGACCGAGGAACGACATGACGAACATCGACTACTCCGAGCGGATCCCGAATAACGTGGGCCTCGCCGACGACCGCCGGCTCCAGCGAGCGCTCGAGAACTGGCAGCCGCGGTTCCAGGACTGGTGGGCAGAGATGGGTCCGGAGGGCTTCCAGCACCAGGACGTCTACCTCCGCACCGCGGTCGACGTCGGCCAGGAGGGATGGGCCCACTTCGGTCACGTGAAGATGCCCGAGTACCGATGGGGCATCTTCCTGTCGGAGCAGGATCCGGACCGGACGATCGGGTTCGGCGACAACAAGGGCCAGCCGGTCTGGCAGGAGGTGCCGGGCGAGTTCCGCACCGACCTGCGCCGACTCATCGTCGTGCAGGGCGACACCGAACCTGCGTCGGTCGAACAGCAGCGCCATCTCGGCGCCACCGCGCCGTCGCTCTACGACCTGCGCAACCTCTTCCAGGTCAACGTCGAGGAGGGTCGCCACCTGTGGGCGATGGTGTACCTGCTCCACGGCTACTTCGGCCGTGACGGCCGCGACGAGGCCGATGCGATGCTCGAACGCCACTCGGGAGACGCCGACGAACCACGCATCCTCGGCGCGTTCAACGAGCAGACACCCGACTGGCTGTCGTTCTTCATGTTCACGTACTTCACGGACCGCGACGGCAAGTACCAGCTCGGTGCCTTGCGCGAGTCGGCGTTCGATCCGCTCAGCCGGACCTGCGACTTCATGTTGAAGGAGGAGGCGCACCACATGTTCGTCGGCGCCAGCGGCGTCGGTCGCGTCGTTCAGCGCACCGTCGAACTGATGCGTGATCACGACACCGACGACGTGGCACCGCACGGCGGGATCAACCTCGACACCATCCAGCGCTACATCAACTTCCACTACTCGGTGTCGATGGACCTCTTCGGCTCGGAGAGGTCGACCAACGCCGCGAACTACTACGCGTCCGGACTCAAGGGGCGGTTCAACGAGAACCAGTTCGACGACGACCACGTCTTGACCGACGTCGAGTCCGAGCACCTCGTGGTCACCGACGACGGCACGATCGGCGCGGAGGCCCTCCCCGCGCGGGCGCTCGTCAACCACGCGCTCCGCACGGACTACACCGAGGACTGCGCGAAAGGTGTTCGCCGGTGGAACCGCACGCTCTCCGAGGCCGGTGTCGGCACGGAGCTGTCGCTGCCGCACGAGGGCTTCAACCGGGCCGTCGGATCGTTCCGCGACCACCACGTGTCGCCCGACGGCCGCGTGCTCACCGATGCCGAGTGGGAGTCCATGTCGAGCCGGTGGCTGCCGTCCGACGCAGAACGAACCCACGTGCAGTCGTTGATGCAGCCACAGCTCGAACCGGGGAGGATGGCCGGCTGGATCGCCGCGCCGAGTCGCGGCATCAACACCCAACCCGTCGACTTCGAGTACGTGAAGCTCTGATCATCCACACGATTCGCCTGCCCGGTCGCCGCGACGGCCAGAGCCCTGGCACCGAACTCGTGCTGAGCGCGCGCTCGTGGGGCACGGGGCCGCCCGAGGTCGTGCTGCTGCACGACGGCCTCGGCTCGATCAGCCAGTGGCGTGCTGTTCCCGAGGCGATCCACGACGCCACGGGACGTACGGTGCTCGCGTACGAACGAGCAGGCCACGGATCCTCCACGCCGGTGCCGACCGGTCCGTGGCCGGCCGACTGGCTGCACCACGAGGCGGTCGTACTCGCCGACCTCCTCGATTCGGTCGGCGCCGAGCAGCCAGTTCTGGTCGGGCACTCGGACGGCGGCTCGATCTCACTGCTCGCCGCCGCCGAAGCCGGCGTCGTCGCTGCCGGTGTGGTCTCGCTCGCCGCGCACTCGTGGGTCGAGCAGGTGTGCGTCGATGCGATCGCCGAGATGCGCGAGACGCCCGATCGCTTCGTCGCCGGCCTCGCCCGACACCACGAGCATCCGGCTGCGGTGTTCGAGGCGTGGAGCGGGGTATGGACGGGCGACGACTTCCGGCCGTGGGACGTCCGCGGATCGCTCGCGACCATCACCGCTCCGGTGCACGTGGTGCAAGGCGAGGCGGACGAGTACGCGTCGCCCGAGCACGTCGCTGCGACGGTCGATGCGATCGGACCCAACGCCCGCGGGACGCTGTTGCCGGGCCGTGGTCATCTGCTCCACCACGAAGCACCCGACGTCGTCGTCGAGCTCATCGCCGGCGCAGTCACCGACTGGCTCGGCTGACACGATGGGCGCGTGCCGCCCGATCGTCCAGATGCATCCGAGCCGTCCGACTCGCCGTACGAGTTTCCGTATCCGAACCCGGTGCTCGCCGCAGACCACCCGTTCGTGGCGCTCGAGTTCGAGCACCGCTCGCTCGACGAGATGCGTGCCGCCGGCCGGTCGTTCCACGAGCACCTCGCTCGTCGACGCTCCGTGCGCATGCTCGCCCCCGACCCGATCCCGCTCGACGTGATCGACCAGGCGATCGCCACCGCGTCGACCGCACCCTCGGGGGCACACCTCCAACCGTGGACGTGGGTGGTCGTCGGCGACCCCGACCTGAAGCGACAGATCCGGGAGGCGGCCGAGGAGGAGGAGCGGAGGAACTACCTCGACAATCGGATGAACGCCGAGTGGCAGCAGGCATTGGCCCCGCTCGGCACCGACCATCACAAGGAGTTCCTCGAGGTCGCACCCTGGATCGTCGTGTTGTTCGAACAGCGATACGGCATCAACGACGACGGATCGAAGAAGCACCATTACTACGTGAAGGAGAGCTGTGGTATCGCCGCCGGTCTCTTCATCGCCGCGCTGCACGAGGCGGGACTCGCCACGCTCACGCACACCCCGAGCCCGATGGCGTTCCTGACGAGGATTCTCGGCCGGCCCGATCACGAGCGGCCGTTCGTGTTGTTCCCGGTCGGCCGGCCGCTCCCCGGCGTCCGTGTGCCCGACATCGAACGCAAGCCGCTCGACGATGTCCGGGTCATCGTCGGCGACGTTCAATCACACCTCCGCTGACCCGACGGGGCCCGGCGGAGCGGTGCGGGCTCGAGACGACGATGCAGCGCGGGCGGCCGCGCTCGGGCGAGGAGATGTGACCTCCGCACAGCACCGTTGCGGGCGCGTCGTAGCCTGTGACGCATGAGTGATTTCGTGCCGCCGCTCGACGACATCCGGTTCACGCTCGACCACATCGCCGACCTCGCCGACGTCACCGCCACCGAGCGGTTCGGACACGTCGACCCGGCCAC
>JBCBDK010000350.1:0-4879 GCA_038529675.1 Actinomycetota bacterium | reverse complement strand
CCCATCGTCCCAATGTTCACGTGCGGCTTGTTCCGCTCGAACTTCTCTTTGCTCACTGGTTCCCTCTCCCTTGAGGTCTCTGCGTTTGGATCTTGATTGGTAGCGGCGATCGGACTTGAACCGATGACCTTCCGATTATGAGCCGGATGCTCTGACCAACTGAGCTACGCCGCCTGGGGTTTGCTCGCCCGACCCGAGGGTGGCCTCGACGCGGGTGGTCGAGCCCTCTGTGGGAATCGAACCCACGACACCAGCCTTACCATGGCTGTGCTCTACCGACTGAGCTAAGAGGGCGTCTCCTCGAGGCACTCCAGGCATCGATCTCACGACCGGTTCGCGGGGCACCCTTCGGGACCGCAGTGCGCTGCGGACGGGGTGCGAGTGTAGCGGGCGAGTGTTCACAACCACCGCGAAGATCGGCCTGTTTCGTGCGCCCCGCATCGCCCGATCGGGCGGTCGTCGGGCGGTACGGTTCGGGCCGTGACGACGGGACCGGTGACCCTCCGGTTGGCGACGGTCGCCGACGCTGCGGCCATGGCGGCCATCTACAACCACGAGGTCGAGACGCACACGTCCACGTTCGACCTCCGGCCACGATCGATCGACGAGCAGCGCCGCTGGATCGCCGAGCGCTCCGGTGCGTTCTCCGCGGTCGTTGCCGAGCTCCCGGTGGCTGTCGAGGAACGCCCGCAGCCCTCCCGTCGGCACAACGTCGGCGGCGGCGAGTCAACCGCTGCGGAGCTCGTCGGCTTCGCGTCGTTGTCGCCCTACAAGCCCCGGCCCGCGTACTCGACCACCGTCGAGAACTCGGTGTACGTCTCGCGCCGACACGGCGGTCGCGGCATCGGCAAGGCCCTGATGACCCATATCGTCGACGTCGCTCGAGGCTCTGGCTTCCATACGGTGATCGCCCGAGTCGAAGCGTCGGGCACGGCGTCGCGGGCGCTCCACGAGTCGTGCGGCTTTCGCCTGGTCGGGGTCGAGGAGGAGGTCGGCCGCAAGTTCGGCCGTTGGCTGTCGGTCGCCGTCTACCAACTCCAGCTCTGAGCTCCCACCGTGCCCGGTCCGTCGGGCGGTCCCCTCGGCGACACACCGGTTGCCCGGCTTGGCAGGTGTCGGCCGATGGCGCGACTACGGTCGCAACCATGTCCGACGACGTCCCCGAGGTGGCCCCGTACGGTTCCTCGCAGAGTTCTGATCCGTCGCTGAAACGGGTCCGCACACGCCACTTCGCCCGGGCCAAGGAGAACGGGATCAAGATCACCGGATTGACGAGCTACGAGTGCTTGTCCGCATCGATCTTCGACGAGTCCGGCATCGACTTCCTGCTCGTCGGTGACTCGGCAGGCAACACGGTGTTCGGCTACGACACGACCATTCCGGTCACGGTCGACGAGCTCATCCCGCTCACCGCAGCCGTCGTCCGTTCCGTGCGACGCGCACTCGTGATCGCCGACATGCCGTTCGGATCGTACGAGAACGGTCCGGAGCAGGCGCTCGACACCGCGATCCGGTTCATGAAAGAGACCGGTTGCCACGCCGTGAAGTGCGAAGGCGGCATCCGATCGGCGAAGCAGATCAAGCGGATCGTCCGAGCGGGCATCCCGGTGATGGGGCACGTCGGGTTCACGCCGCAGAGCGAACACGGACTCGGTGGGCACATCATCCAAGGCCGCGGCGACGACGGTGCGGCGACGCTGCTCGCCGACGCACACGCCGTCGAGGAAGCAGGCGCGTTCGCCGTCGTCCTCGAGATGGTGCCATCCGACATCGCCGGGCAGGTCACCGAGGAGCTGACGATCCCGACCATCTCGGTCGGCGCGGGCCCGCACTGCGACGGCCAACTGCTCGTGTGGACCGATTGGGCAGGCTTCACCCAGGGTCGCATCCCGCGGTTCGTCAAGCAGTACGCAGATCTCGCCGGCACGTTGCGCAACGCCGCCGCAGCATTCAAGTCCGACGTCGACGCCGGCGTGTACCCGTCGGCCGAACACGAGTACGGCGCCTGACGCCGCCCGCACCGGGAGTCGACCGGATCCGCAAGTCGCTGCGGATCAGTCGGCTGGCGTCACGGGTGGGTCGGGGTCCACATCGGGCGCGGCGCCCGGAGCGGCGGCAGGCGACGTTCGGCGCACGATCCGAAAGCTGAGATCGCCGGCCAGGTGATCGTCGACTTCGACCTGGAGATCGTGTTCGCCCTCGTTTCGGAACGTCACGTTCGCCAGCGGCACCACCACCGGCACGAGCCGCCCCTCGCCCGGCGCCAGACCGGCCGGGACCGTGGTCGGATGGATCGAGACGTTGACCGTCGCGGTGACCGTGGCGGTCGGCGCGTGCTTGATGCGCATGACCACGCGATGTCCCTCGGCGGCTTCGTTCGGCGGGAGGTACACGAGCGTCGCGACGTGGCAGGCGAAGCTCGCCGGCAGCTCGGCGGCCGCCAACCTGGTGAGCCCGCCCGACTGCACGAAGAGCAACCCTTCGCGGATCTGCGCGAAGTCGCACAGGACCAGTGCGTCGAGGCGAGCGGGCACGTCCCGCACCGTAGCCCGGCGAGTCGTTCTCGTACCCGGGACGATCCACCGCTCTCGGGGTGCCCTCGCCGTACATTTTGGGCCGTGACGAGCCGTACCCGTCGGGCCCGCGCCGCACGGCGCCGCAAGCGACGGATGGATCGCGTCGACCACGACCTGAGCAACGAGCAGTGGCATGCCCTCTGCGTCGCATGGGGTGGCTGCGCGTACTGCGGCGACGACTCGGCGCTGCAACGCGACTGCGTCCTGGCGATCTCGCGCGGCGGCCGGTATACGGTCGACAACGTCGTGCCGTCGTGTCGGTCGTGCAACGCCAGCAAGTGCAACACCGAGGTGACGGCGTGGATGCGACGGAAACGCCTCGACGAACGACGCTTCCTCATCCGCCACGCCGAGATCTGCGCCGAACTCACCGCCTGACCCGGCAGCCACGAACGTCATCGGAGCCGGCTGGCGACGCCGACGGGCATGACAACGATCAGAGCCCGCCGGCAACGCCGACGGGCTCCTCGAGCGTGGCGCAGTGCGCCGTGGTGGGCCGGGGAGGATTCGAACCTCCGAAGGGATAACCCGGCAGATTTACAGTCTGCTTCCTTTGGCCGCTCGGACACCGACCCGTCTGGTCCTCGCTCGGCGAACACCCGGCCGCCGTGCGGCCGCATCGCCCATCGAACGAGGCCCGGAGATCGTACCGCTCACTACGCTGATTGACATGCCCAGTTTCGATGTGGTGTCCGAGGTCGATCAACAGGAGGTTCGCAACGCGGTCGATCAGGCGCAGCGAGAGATCGCCAACCGATTCGACTTCAAGAACACCGACTCCTCGATCGACCAGAACGACCTGGTCATCACCATGCACACCGCCAGCGAGGACCGGCTGAACGCCCTGCGCACCGTCGTCGAAGAGAAGCTCGTCAAGCGCGGCGTCTCACTGCGAGGCGTCGACTACGGCGACGTACAGGAAGCCACCCAGAACACGGTGCGCCAGGTGATGACCATCGCCGTCGGCATCTCCTCCGACAAGGCCAAGACGATCAACAAGTTGATCAAGGAGAAGGGCGCGAAGGGCGTGTCGAGTCAGACCCAGGGTGAGTCGATTCGGGTCACGGCGAAGAAGCGCGACGCACTCCAGGACGTCATCGCGATGCTCAAGGCAGAAGACGTCGGCATCCCACTCCAGTTCCAGAACTTCCGCGACTGAGGTCTTCACTCGATCGGGGCGGAGCCCCGCTCGAGTGCCCCTCCGGGTGGGCGTTCCGGGGCCACCAGGCCCTCTCCGACCACGCCGGTGCCGGGGCTTCCATGGTCTTCACTCGATCGGGGCCGAGCCCCGCTCGAGTGCCCCTCCGGGTGGGCGTTCCGGGGCCACGCAGGCCCTCTTGCGTCACGCGCCGGTGCCGGGCTTTCCATGGTCTTCACTCGATCGGGGCCGAGCCCCGCTCGAATGCCCCTCCGGGTGGGCGTTCCTGGGCCACGCAGGCCCTCTTGCGTCACGCCGGTGCCGGGGCTTTCCATGCTCCTCCGGGTGGGCGTTCCGGGGCCACGCAGGCCCTCTTCAATCACGCGGGTGCCGGTGCGTTGGTCAGCTGTCGGTGGGGACGGTGGTGATGGTCGGGGCCACGTCGACCGGCGCCGTGTCGGCGACGGGGAGCGACGCGGTCACGGTGGCGATGATCGGGGTCACGCGAGTCGTCGCCTCGGCACCGATCGCCTGACCGGAGACGTTGGTCGGCAGCGCCGCCAGCTCGTCGCCGATCGTCGACTGTGCGAGCAGCTCGAGTCCTGCCGCGACCTCGACGTCGCCGCCACCCCGCTCGGTGATCGCCGCGATCACTGCGAGCTCGGCCGCGCGATGGCCGAGCAGCCGCCGGGCGACCGCCGGGTTCGTCGTCGCTGCGGCCGGGCCCGGGTCGCAGGTCCGCAGTTGCACTGCCGACTCCGACACGCCGATCACACCGGCGTTGGACGCCGTCGGGCTGTTCTCGACCCAGGTCGCGAGCGCACCGGAGAGCGCGGCGCTCGCCTCGGGGCCGACCGTGTCGAACACGGCGACCCAGCACGTGGCGAGCTCACCGGTCCGGATCGGCGTGAGCGACGCCGCGGTGATCGTGTTGGAGAGGTCGTGGGCGATCGGCGCCTCGAGCCGGCTCGCGAAGGCCAGGTACCAGAAGCTGCGGTCCATCGCGACGGACGGGCCGGCGGTGGTCTCGCCGGGGTCGAGCGCCGGCGGTGCCGCGAGCGGCAAGGCCGTCGCGCCGGGGAGCAGCAACGCATACGACTCCAACTCGGCCATCCGGGACTCGTCGGCGAGGACGGGGGCACCGATGACCTCGGCGTACACACTC
>JBCBDK010000349.1:4160-4881 GCA_038529675.1 Actinomycetota bacterium | reverse complement strand
CGATCGCGCACGGCGACTACCGGTTCGGCAACGTCCTCGTGGAGACGGGCAGCCAGGCGGCGGGCGACCTCGTCGACCTCGTCGACCTCACGTGTCTTCGAGTTCTCCCACTGCGTCGTCCAGCGGCGGACCTGGCGTTCGACATAGCCGTCGCGGCGGGCGAGGTCGCCGAGGCCGACTGCGTCGATGTCGACGGCGTGCAGATCCGCGAGCACGTCGATGAGATGGTGGCCGGCGTCGCGGCGCTGCTCGATGGTCATCGCCTCGGCCCGATCAGCCGAGTCGAGGACGACCCCCTCGACGTACGACATCACGTAGAACGGAGCACCGTTGACGTCGGCGTTGCGGCAGACGCCGAGCGTGCGCGGCACCGGCACGTTCGTCTGACCGACGGCGGAGATCAATCGGTGCTCACGCTCCATGTCGTGCGCCGACGCGAGCACGTTGCCCATCGGCGGTCGACGCAGGACGAATGCAGTGCCCGACGCATCGGTGCCCCGGAACGTCAGGTTCGAGCGGCCCCCGGTGATCAACTCGAACTCGTACGGCCCGCTCAGCTCGGCGACCTCACGATCGAGCCACTCGGTGACCCGCGGCAGGTCGATGCCCTCGATACTCACAGCGCAGGACCGTACCCACCCCTCCGGCCATGCGAGGAATCAGCGACCCGGATCGACCGAGCGCAAGGCGCACAGCGAGAACCGCCCGTGCACGGGGCCAA
>JBCBDK010000349.1:736-4060 GCA_038529675.1 Actinomycetota bacterium | reverse complement strand
CCAGCCGCACAACCCAGCCAACGACCAACCCCAGCTGAGTCGGCCCGAATCGACCAAGCGCAAGGCGCACAGCGAGAACCGCCCGTGCACGGGGCCAACCAGCCGCACAACCCAGCCAACGACCAACCCCAGCTGAGTCGGCCCGAATCGACCGAGCGCAAGGCGCACAGCGAGGACGGCCCTTGCACGGGCCGACGAGCTGCGCAACGCAGCGATCGGTCGATCCGGGCCGACTCAGCCCGGGCGGCCGACGCCGGTGACCTTGCCCCAGTTGACGGAGCCGACCTTGACGACATCGCCGGTCGCCGGGGCGTGGACGTGCTGGCCGCCGCCGAGGTACACGCTCACGTGGCTGATCGGGCTGTAGAAGAAGATCAGGTCACCCGGCTGGGCACTGCTCTGCGACACGTGCGGGATCGACGCGTACTGCGACCGCGACTGGTGCGGCAGGTAGACGCCCGCCTTGCCCCAGGCGTACTTGGTCAGGCCTGAGCAGTCGAACGACACACCGGGACTCGACGTGGCGAAGCGGTACGGCACACCCTGCTGACCGAGCGCGGCGTTCACCGCAACACTCGCCAGCGACGAGACCGGCGGGGCGGAGCTGCCGCCACCTGAACCGGTGTCGGAGCTCGGCGCCGCACCACCGCCGCCCGCAGGTGCTGATCCGCCGCCGTTGCCCGAGGATCCGCCGCCGTTCGAGCTACCGTCGGAACCACCGTTGCCGCCGGCGTTGTTCGCGGCGTTCGCTGCCTGTTCCGCCTCGATCTGGGCCTGCAGGCGTGCGTAGGCCTCGCGCGCCCGACGCTGTTCTTCTTCGACGATGAGGCGGCCGAGGGTGTTCTCGGCCTCGACTCGGGCTGCCTGGTACTCGGAGGTGAGCCGTTCGGTCTCCGCCTGCTGACCTTCGAGCGACGCTGCCAGGTCGATCGATTCCTGGCGCTTGCGTTCCAGCTCCGCTCGGTCGTCCTCGAGGTCGGACACGAAGGCATCGAGTTCGTCACTCGTGATGTCGCCGGCGCTGAGAGCGACCCGTGCGTACTCGTCGCGTTGCAGCACGTCGTTCACGTCGCCGGTGCTCTCGAACAGCGGCCCGAGCGGTGCCGCCCCTGAGCCGACGAACGCCCGGACGGCCATGTCGCCGAGATCGGAGCGCAGCTTGCCGAGCTCGGCTTCCTTGGCGGCGATGTCGACCTCGGCCTGGGCGATCTCGACGTCGAGCTCCGCCTGGCGCTGCAACGCCTCGTTGTAGTCCTCGGCGATCTCGAGCGCTCGGTCCTGCAGCCGCTCGAGCTCGTCGACGATCTGCTCGACTCGCTGGCGCTGCTGGTCGACGGATTGAGCGTTCACGGTGTGCGGGTTGAGCACCGGCACGGCGAACACGATCGCGAGGGCGACGGGAGCCACCCGGAAGAACGACTTCATGACGGCGACGAATCTAGCGGAACATGACGAACAGATGACATTCAGGGTCTGTCAAGCGTCACAAACGCGCGAGCGACTCGCCCGAACGCCGCGGAGCGGCGACGCCGCCTCGCTCACTCCCATGCATCACTCCCATTCAATGGTGCCCGGCGGCTTCGACGTGATGTCGTAGACGACCCGGTTGACGCCGTCGACTTCGTTGATGATCCGTTGGCTCATCACCTCGAGCGTCTCGTACGGGATGCGCGCCCAGTCGGCGGTCATGGCGTCGTCGGAGGTGACCGCACGGATCACGATCGGGTTGCCGTAGGTGCGCTCGTCGCCCATCACGCCGACCGAGCGCACGTCGGCGAGCAGCGCCGCATACGACTGCCAGATCTCGCGTTCCAGACCCGCCGCGTGCAATTCCTGACGGACGATCGCATCGGCCTCCTGGAGGAGCGCGACCCGCTCGCGAGTCACCTCGCCGATGATGCGCACACCGAGCCCGGGCCCGGGGAACGGCTGCCGCCAGACCATCTCGTCGGGCAGGCCGAGTTCGGTGCCGAGCGAACGGACCTCGTCCTTGAAGAGGTCGCGGAGTGGTTCGATCAACTCGAGCTCCATGTCCTCGGGGAGCCCACCGACGTTGTGGTGGCTCTTGATGACCGATGCCTGACCATCGGATCCGCCCGACTCGATCAGATCGGGATACAGCGTTCCCTGCACCAAGAACTTCGCCTCGGACACGCCGCCGGTGTACTTCTCGAACACCCGGATGAACTTCTCGCCGATCGCCTTGCGTTTGGCCTCCGGCTCGGTGACGCCGGCGAGCGCGTCGAAGAACGTGTCGGCCTCGTCGGCGTGGATCAGCTCGATGCCCAGGTTGCGGCGGAAGGTCTCGACGACCTGCTCCGACTCGTGCTTGCGCATCAGCCCGGTGTCGACGTAGATGCACGTGAGCTGGTGGCCGATCGCTCGGTGGACGAGCGCCGCGGCCACCGAGGAGTCGACGCCTCCGGACAGCCCGCAGATGACGCGGGCGTCGCCGACACGACGTCGGATCTCGTCGATCTGCTCGTCGATGACCGACGACATCGCCCACGACGGCTCGATCCCGGCACGTTCGTGGAGGAAACGGGCCATCGCCTCCATGCCGTACGGCGAGTGGACGACCTCGGGGTGGAACTGGACGCCGTAGATCCTCCGGTCGTCGTTCTCGAGCACGGCGATCGGGGCGCCCTGCGACGAGGCGGTGACCGTGAAGCCGTCGGGCGCCTCGGTGATGCCGTCGAAGTGACTCATCCAACACTGGTGGGTCGGCGGCGAGTCGTCGGGCAGGATGAGTGACTCGCCCTGACGGATCAGGTCGGTGCGGCCGTATTCGCCCGCCATGCCCCGGCCGACCGTTCCGCCGAGTTGTTGGGCGATCAGCTGTGCGCCGTAGCAGATACCGAGGATCGGGATGCCCAGGTCGTAGATGTCGGGGTCGAGCGCGATCGCGCCCTCGACGTGAACGCTGGCTGGGCCGCCGGAGAGCACGATGGCGACCGGCGAGCGCTCGGCGACCTCTGCCGCGCTGACGGTGGCGGGCACGATCTCGGAGTACACGTGCAGCTCGCGGACCCTGCGGGCGATGAGCTGTGCGTACTGGGCGCCGAAGTCGACGACGAGCACGGTCGGGCGACCTGTGTCACCTCCGGCCGGACGTGACGTGTCTCGGGGGGTTGCAGGCGGTTGACTCAAGCCATGCATCGTAGAGGGCTTCACCTCCTGGTGATGGTGTGCTCGATGCTGCTCGTCGTCCCGACCGGCGCGGCTCACGCCGAGCCCGAACCACCTCCCGCACCGCCGCCGACCGTCGCGGACGAGTTCTTCCCCGAGCGCGCCAATCTGTCCGACTGCGTCGGCTTCGCGCAG
>JBCBDK010000349.1:0-726 GCA_038529675.1 Actinomycetota bacterium | reverse complement strand
CGGATGTGGCGCACCGGGTCGCGGTGGCGCCCAGCAGACCGCGATCTTCGTGGCGATCGCCGTCGGCCTCGGCATCATCTTCTGGCGGGTCTCGGTCGGTGTCCGCCGCAACCGCCAGGACGCCTGAGCCCGAGAACGTTCGGGGTCAGACCCCAGGTGTTCTCCCGAGAACGCGACCACTCCGACCCCGATCGTGCTGCGAGAACGGATGGGGTCTGACCCCGAACGTTCTCGGACGGGGCCACGGGGGAACTCGGTCCGGCTGATGGCGGGCTGCTCTGCCAGGCTGCTCGGGTGACCCCGGAGGAGTTCCGACGCAACGGCCACGATCTGATCGACTGGATCGCCGACTACCTCGACGGCGTCGGGGAGCGGCCCGTCCTCGCCGACCTTCGCCCCGGCGACGTACGGGCTCGGTTGCCCGAGCACCCGCCGTCCGAACCCGAGCCATGGGCCGACGTGATGCGCGATCTCGACGAGATCGTCGTCCCCGGCCTCACCCAGTGGCAGCACCCCGGCTTCTTCGCATGGTTCCCCTCGAACCACTCGTTCCCCTCGATCCTCGGTGAACTCGTCGCCGCGGGACTCGGCGTCAATGCGATGGCGTGGGCCACCTCGCCGGCGGCGACCGAGCTGGAGACACTGATGCTCGACTGGATGCAGGAACTGCTCGGGCTCCCCGACCGGTTCCGCTCGACGTCGGCATCGGGGGGTGGCTCGATCCAG
>JBCBDK010000348.1:0-4882 GCA_038529675.1 Actinomycetota bacterium | reverse complement strand
CGGGATCACTCGGTGGGGGTGTCGTCACTGCTCGCCGAGCGCGAGGCGGTGATCGTCGACGCCGATCAGATCGCGCGGGACCTCCAGTCTCCGGGGAGCTCGGTGCTCGATGCGATGGCGGAGCGTTTCGGCGCCCACATCCTCGACGACGATGGGGCGCTGTTGCGGGCGGAGGTCGCCAAGATCGTGTTCACCGACGAGCAGGCGCTCGCCGACCTCAACGGCATCGTCCACCCGGCGATGCAGTCCGAGATCCAGCGCCAGATCGACGAGCATCGCGGCAGCGACCGTGTGGTCGTCCTCGACTTCCCGCTGCTCGGTGAGAACCCTCGCACGGGTCTGGCCGCGACGATCGTCGTCGACGTGCCCCACGAGATTGCGGTCGAGCGCGCTGTCGCCCGCGGGATGGACGAGGGCGACGTCCGGAACCGCATCGACTCGCAGCTGAGCCGCGAAGACCGTCGAGCGATCGCCACCCACGTGATCGACAATGCCGGTGATCGCGAGGCTCTCGTCGCCCGTGTCGACGAGGTGTGGGCGGACCTCCAGACGATCGTCGCCGATCACGAGGAACCACCCGGCGAGGCCGTCGAACCAGGGTGACGTGCGCGGCGATGCCGACGCTCAGGTCGTCGTCAGCCTGATCGAGGCGACGGGGACGTCGGGGTCGGGCGTCGCCCGGTACCGCCGGAGATGGTCGCCGCCGAGGCGGCCGAACGCCTCGTCCACGAGCGTCCAGTACGAGGCCCTGATCGCGGCACGCCCGGCGTCACGAGCGGCGACGTACCGCTCGATGGCACCGGGACGCGGCACGTACGTGACGATCGGTGCGTCGGCGACGACCCCCGCGTCGAACTCGACATCGAGGCTGACCCGATCGGTCACGTCCACGCGGTCGTAGTCGCGCTCGCGCCAGTCGAGGGCGGCGAGTTCCCCGTCGGTGACACGTGCGATCGTGCCGTTGCAGACCTCGTCGTCCGCCGTTTCGAGGCCGAGCGACACCACGACGCCGCCCGCCACCTGCCGGCCGTCGTGTTCCCAGTCACCTCGAAGGTGGAGCGAGCCGTAGTTCCAGCGTCGCCCGTACCCGGCGAGATGCGCAGCGCGCAGGTCGGTCCGGGCATCGATGGTCCGGCCGATCGTTCGCTCGAGCGACGCGGGCGAGACCAGCGAGCCGTAGCCGAACACCCAGGCGCCTGCGGTCATCAGCGCGCCCACCCGGTCACGTGATGCCCGCAGCCGAGGCGTCGGCGGTCGCGGTGCTCGCGGCGAAGTGTTCGCGGATCGCGGCGGCGAGGAGCCGGACGCCGACCGGGATGGAGCGTTCGTCGACGTCGAAGTGCCCGGCGTGGAGATCGAGTCGGAGGCCGTTCGACGACGGGTCGTGGACCCCGAGTCGAACGTAGGCCCCGGCGCGCTCCCTCGTGTACCAGGCGAAGTCATCGCCGCCCCAGCTCTGGACCGCCGGGGTGATCGCCTCGTCGCCGAGTTCTCGACGGGCCGCTCGATCGATCACATCGACCGGGCTGGGGTGGTTCACGACCGGTGGCACGCCGTGCACGTAGTCGAGGTCGTACTCGGCGCCGGTGTCGCGTAGCAGGTCGCGGAGCAGCGCGTCGACGAGGTCGGGGAGTGTCTCCCACACCTCGAGCGACGGTGTCCGGACCGAGGCGCTCAGCGTGCCGTGCGACGGAATGACGTTGGCCGCCCCGCCAGCGTGGATCGCGCCGAACACGAGCTTGACCTGGTCGGGGTCGTCGAGGGACTCGGCGACGCGGATCGGGAGCTCGGCGACGATCCGGCCCATCACGGTGACGAGATCGACCGTCTGCTCGGGTCGGGCGGTGTGCCCGCCGGGCCCGGTGAGGGTGATCGTCGCCATGTCGGCGGCGGAACTGATCGCACCGGACTTCAGCCCGATCGACCCGACGTCGAGCTTCGGATCGCAGTGGAGACCGATGATCGTGCCGACGTCGTCGAGGCCGCCGTCGGTGATCACGTCGAGCGCACCACCGGGCACGCGCTCCTCGGCGGGCTGGAAGATGAAGCGGAGGCGGCCGGGGAGTTCGTCACGGTGTGCGGCGTAGTACAGCGCGGTGCCGAGCGCGATCGTCGTGTGGACGTCGTGGCCGCACGCGTGTGCCACACCCGGCTGTTGGCTTCGATACGGCGTGGTCGTCTCGTCGTCCATCGCCAGCGCGTCGAGGTCGGCCCGGAGCGCGAGGCGTTCGCCGCCGGAGCGCTCCGCGTCGTCGGGGTCGAGATCGCACACCAGGCCGGTGCCCGACGACAGGGTCCGCGAGTCGAGGCCGGCGACGGCGAGCCGCTCGCGGACGAGCTCGGTCGTCGCGTGCTCCTCACCGCTCAGTTCGGGGTGTGCGTGCATGTTGCGCCGGAACGCAACGAGACCGTCGAGGTGCTCGCCCAGCCATGCCTCGACCCCGCGGTCGGGTGTCGCCGACGTCACGAGGGTGTCGTGAGTCGGTCGCTGGCGAGCTCGTCGGCGAGGTGGTGCACCACATCGACCAGAGTAGCGCCACCCTCGACGAGGCGCCGCTGGCGAAGCGTGCCCGTGCCGTCGACGACGATCCGACGAACCGCCTCGATCTCGGCCGTGGTACCGAGCCGCTCGGCGGTCGGTCCGAGCTCGGCGAGCAACTCGTCGACCAGATCGGTGAGCGGGCGGCGAACGGGCTTGCCGACCCCGATGCGCTCGTCGTGTTCGACGATCAGCCGGGCGTCGGTGCCATAGCGGCCGGCGAGCCAACGATTCTCCCGAACCGTCCACTCACGTGGCGGTTCGGGCAGTTCGTCGGCGTCGATCTTCTCGTCACACCATGTCACCAGCGTTTGTGCGAGGCCGGCGAGCGCCGCCGCCTCCGACAGCGTCTGGGTTGCGTCGCACATGCGGAATTCGATCGTCCCGAAGTCGGGGTGGGGGCGGATGTCCCACCACACCTCGCGGATCGACTGGATGCAGCCCGAGTCGAGCAGCGTCGACATGAACGACTCGAAGTCGACCCAGTCGTCGAGCTGCGGCGGGAGCCCGGCGGTCGGCAGCGACTCGAAGACTTTCGACCGCGCCGATGCGAGGCCGGAGTCCTCACCTTCGAAGTACGGGCTCGACGCCGACAGCGCCAGGAAGATCGGCAGGTGCCGGCGAAGCTCGTTGATGATTGCGATGGCCCGCTCGCCGTCGCGAACGCCCACGTGGACGTGCATCCCGCAGATCAGGAGCCGCCGAGCGGGCCACTGCATCGCCTCCACCAACTCGTGGTACCGCGGGTCAGGGCTGATGTCCTGGTCGCGTGCGATCCCGAACGGGTGGGTCCCGGCACTGATGACCTTGATGCCCCGTGGGCGTGCCGCCTCGATCAGCTCGTCGAGCGTCGCCTGAAGGTCCGCATGGGCCTCGGCAGGGGTGTCGCACACGCCGGTGATGATCTCGACCGTCGACTGGAACAGCTCGTGCTTGGCCTTCGGGTGCTCGCCGCCGGGGTGGCCCTGTGAGAGCTGGGCCAGCAGCTCGTTCGAGGCGGAGACGAGATTGCCGGTCCGGGCGTCGACGAGGTGCAGCTCGACCTCGATGCCGATCGTCGGCCGGGCGTTGTGCGTGAACTGGATCATCGGGTGAGTGGAGCGGCCTGGCCGGTCCCGACCCGCCGCCGCCGGAGAGTCTGACAGGTCCGCCGCTGCGGTGGAGACGGTTCCGGGCGAGGCCGATCGTGACCCATCCGCTGGCCGATCAGCGGAACTGGTCGAGCTGTTCGGCGATGTCCTCGGGTGTGGTCGGCGGCGGCCACCGGTGGACGACCTCACCCGATCCGTTGACCAGGAACTTCTCGAAGTTCCACGCGATGTCGGCGGTGTCGCCGTCGCCCGGTTGTGCCGCCTTGAGCATCGTGTACAGCTCGGCTTCGTTCGGTCCGTTGACCTCGATCTTGGAGAACATCGGGAAGTCGACGTCGAACGTGCTCGTGACGAACTCGAGGATCTCGGCGTCGGACCCCGGCTCCTGGCCGGCGAACTGGTTACACGGGAAGCCGAGCACGACCAGGTCGTCGTTGTCGTGGTGGAGCGCACGCAGACCTGCGTACTGAGGCGTGAGGCCTCAAGCGCTGGCGACGTTGACGACGAGGGCGAGCTTGCCCCGGTAGTCGTCGAACGACACTTGATCGCCCCTGATGGACGTCATGGTGATGTCGTGGAAACCCATGGCGGCAACGTAGCCGACCGGGTCAGCTCGGACCTCGGACGGTCGTCTCGCCCGGCCACGTCTCGCCGGACACCTGCTCGCGCCACCGCCGATACAGACGCGCCGCATGGTGCTGCGGGTCGGCGTGGTACTCATCGGTGGCGAGGTCGAGTTGGACCGGCACGGCGGTGTCGGCGACGGTCGGCGCCGTCGCTGCGAACCGTCGGACCACGTCGACGTGGGGCTTCTCCGATCCGTCGGCGCGAACGAGCCCGAAGTGCCGCTCGTGTCGGGACTCGTCGCACGGTGGTCGATCCCACAGTTCCTGCACGTAGTCCGACCAGCACCAGAGCATCGCGCCGGTCGATCCGCTGTGGGCGAGGTTGACGAGGACCTGCTCGAGGTATGCGGCGAAGTCTTCCTCCGAGGCCATGAACTGCTCGCGCTGTTTGCCGTAGGCCGTCCACCGCCAGACCTGGGACCGTTCGCCCGCCGGTGCGGTGCAACCGCCGAACTCCTCGGCGAGCGTCGGCAGCCCGCAGAGCGCCGTGGTGAGCGCACAGGTGAAGGGCACGAACCACGGATCGAGTGGACCGGCCGACCACGAGGAGTACATCGGGTAGCCGTGCATCACGGCGACGTCGGTCTCGCCGAAGACATGGTCGACACGCAGGCCGACGTCGGCCT
>JBCBDK010000347.1:0-4898 GCA_038529675.1 Actinomycetota bacterium | reverse complement strand
ACAGATCCTGAACGCGGACCGATGCGGTCGGTTGCTCGCCGGAGTAGTCGATCGGGACCTCCCGCCCCGTCTCGACCTCGAGCCGAGATGGCGCCTTGGTGTCGAGATCGGCGCCGGCCGGCCATGGCAACTGGGAGCGCAGGACCATCGCGACGTCGAGCTGCTCGAGGTCCCGCCGTCGATGGGCGCCGGGCAGGTAGGGGAGCAGCCACTCGTCGAGGGTCTCGAGCAGGCGTTCGGTCGACCAGTCGGGCCACGGGTCCCCCTCGACCCGGTGCAGGAACTCCACACGCTGTCGCAAGGCGACGGCGTCGGCCGACCAACCCAGTACCGCGAGGCCGGTCGCTGCGACGCGATCGGCGAGCGCCGCCAACGCCTGGTCGCCGGGCGTGGCGGGCCGGGTCGTGGCGGCGAGCCGGATCGATCCGAGGCGGCGCTCCACGGTCTCGACCAGATCGTCGCGGTCGGCGTCCCACCCGAGCGTCACCTGTTCCTTGATCTGATCGCCGAAGGCATGCACCAGGTCCTCCACGTCGAGCGCCGCGGCGCGCCGGACCCGCGCGTTGTCGCGTCGGCCGTCGAGATCGGCGGCCACGATCAGCGCCTCGTCGGCGAGCGCATCGCTGGTGGCGAGGCGGGCACCGCCACCGGCGCGCATCGTGAACTGGCCCGGACGCCGACGACCGGCGACGCGGTCGGGAAACGCATGGACGAGCACGGCGCCGGTGCGGTCGTGGTCGATCGAGTTCCGATCGAACGGGATCCGCAGGCGCCGCGCGAGTTGCTCGGCGCGATCACGAATCCGATGGAGAGCCCCGCGGTCGGCGGCGTCGTGACCTGCCGCCCCCGAGACGACGCCGACCCGAAGTGCGAGGTCGGCGGGGAGATCGTCCGCGCGTCCGCGCAGGACGTCGCGTTCGTCGAGCAGCGTCGCCACCACACACGTCAGCGAGCTCGGTTCGAGCGCGAGCATGCGCGCAAGGCGGGGATGCACCGGGAGGCGCAGCATCGTCCGGCCGAGGTCGGTGATCCGGGCGTCGTCGTCGATCGCCCCCAGCGCAGCGAGGAGGTCGGTCGCCTGGCGCATCGTCGCGGTCGGCGGCTGGTCGACGAACGCGAGCGACGCCGGGTCGCCGACACCCCAAGCGGCGAGGTCGAGCACGAAGCCGGCGAGATCGGCCTGCAGGATCTCGGGGGAGCGATGCTTCGGCCGTGTGCCGTGCTCGAGCTGACTCCACAATCGGTAGGCGACGCCGGGCTCGGTTCGTCCGGCACGACCGGCTCGCTGGTCCGCTGACGCGCGGCTCGACGCAACCGTGGTCAACCGTGTCATCCCGGTGCGGGCATCGAAGCGGGGCTCGCGGGCCAGTCCGGCGTCGACGACGATCCGGACGCCGGCAACGGTGAGCGACGTCTCGGCGATGTCGGTGGCGAGCACGACGCGGCGACGGCCAGCGGAAGACGACCGCAGCGCGAGGTCCTGATCGGCTTGGGCCAGTGCGCCGGCGAGTGGGTGGACGTCGATGCCGGCGCCGAGCGACTCGGTGAGGAGGCGTTCGGTGCGTCGGATCTCGCCGATGCCGGGCAGGAAGACGAGGACATCGCCGTCGTGGTCGGACAGTGCTCGGAGCACGGTGGCCGCGACGTCGCGTTCGATGGGCTCACCGCGTCCGGGCGGTGCGGGTCGTCGCCCCCGCTTCGGACGTGTCGGTGCCCGTGGTGCCCACACCACGTCGACCGGATGGGTTCGCCCCTCGCTCTCGACGACCGGGGCATCGAGCACGCGCGTGAGGCCCTCGATGTCGGGCGTGGCAGACATCGCGACGAGCCGGAGGTCGGGGCGTATGGCGGCGGTGACGTCGAGGAGCAGGGCCAGCCCGACGTCGGTCGGCAGGTTCCGCTCGTGGACCTCGTCGAAGATCACACACGACACGCCGGGCAGTTCCGGATCGTTCTGCAAACGGCGCGTGAGGATCCCTTCGGTGACGACCTCGATGCGTGCGTCGGGCCCGATCCGCCGCTCGTCGCGGGTCTGATGGCCGACGAGTTCGCCGGCAGAGGTGCGCGACAGCTCGGCCATCCGCTGTGCTGCCGCTCGGGTGGCGAGCCGACGTGGTTCGAGCATGATGACGCGTCCGTCGGCGGGCAGCCACGGTTCGTCGAGCAGGGCGAGTGGGACGACCGTGGTCTTGCCCGCGCCGGGTGGGGCGACCAGGACGGCGCGGCCCCGTTCGCGCAGCGCTTCGAACAGGCCGGGCAGCGCGTCGAGCACGGGGAGATCGCTGGCGTCGGTGGGGACGGCGGCGAGACTCACGGCGGGACGCCGCTCTGCCGGGCGATCAGCCGGCGGCCGGCGAACCGGCGAACGGGCCGGGATCGCCCGGTACGGGCAGGCTCAGCCCCGACCACTTGGTGACGTCGGCGATCGAGTCGCCGACGCGTTCCCAGTCGGTGGGGTTCCAACCCTCGGCCTTGGCGGCGACCACGCCGTCGACCCGGGTGAACACGAACGCGGGCAGTTCCGAGAGTCCCATGGCGGCGACGGCCGACCGGTCGGGGTCGCAGAACACGAGGAACTGCTCCGTGAGTGGGCCGAGGAAGCGGATGGCGTCGTCGGCACCGGCGGTGACGATGAAGTTGATCCGGGCGTGCGAGCCGCGGAACTCCTCGAGGATCCGCGACGCGGTCCGCAGGATCCACGACGACTCGTTGGTGTACGGGTCGAGTACGACCGATGCGAGGTGGAACGTGGTCAACCACTCCATCACCGGGCGCGACGTCCCCGTTCCACCGGTGCGCAGGTCGAGCGGTGTGAGCGAGAGGTCGGTCGGGAGCTGGAGCTCGGAGGTCGTGTCGGCCACGGCGTGCATGGTATCGACGACCCCGCCCAGCGCCCAGCCTCCCCCGACGGCGACGTGACCTGCAACATCGACAACTGGCGTCGATGTTGTATCGGGTCGTGCTGCGCCGGGCGTGTGGGCGGCGTCGCCGCTACGGTCCCGATGGTGCATCCGATCGAACATCTCCGGTACGTGGCGCGGGCGCACGGAGTCGATGCCGGGGCGCTCGTCGAGGAGACTGCACACGCCCTCGGGTCACTGCACTTCGATCCCTCGGGTCTGGTCGTCGCCTGTCGACGCATCGTCGAACGTCACCCGTTCGGTGGGCCGCTGTGGTGGCTGTGCTCGAACGTGGTGACCTCGTCCGAACCGTTTGAGGCGGTGTGGGAACTCGCCGAGGCAGTGCGAGCCGACCCGACACCCTCGGAGCTGGCCGACGCGCTCCCGGAACCGCCGATCGCAGCGTCGCTCGATGCCGAGCGCGAGCCGTCGACCGATGTGATCACGATCGGCGACCCCTCGGTCGTCGGCGCCGGCCTCGCGCGCCGCGGCGATGTCCGGGTTCTCGCGATCGATGTCGATCATTCGGCGACCTCGTTCGTGCGACGCCTCGAGCGCTACGACGTCGAGTACGAGCCGGTCGACGCAGGCGCCGCGGGCGCAGCGGTTGGCGCCGCATCGATCGTGCTCGTCGAGGCGTTGGCCGTCGACGCCACCCGTGCCGTCGTGCCGATCGGTTCGTCAACCGTCGCCGGACTCGGCACGGCGTTCGGCGTACCCGTGTGGCTCGTGGCCGGACTCGGGCGACGGCTCCCGACGACCTACATCGACGCGATGGTCGACCGGTACGGCGAACTCGCAGCGGAGATCGATCCGTGGTCGGTCGACGTCGAGGTCATCCCGACCTCGCTGTGCACGCACGTGGTCGGCCCCCACGGGGTGGCGCCGCTCGGCCCGCCGGCGCTGCAACCGGAGTGCCCGCACGCCGCGGAGCTGCTCGTCCGTTCGCCCACGTGACACTCCGTCTCACCCACACACGGATCCGTCTCACCCTCACACGGGTCCGTCTCGCCCTCACACGGAGCGGTGGCGGGGCGGGTGGCCGATCATCTCCTCGATGAGCGCTTCGGCTTCGGCCCGTCGATCCTCGGTGACGAAGATCCGTGCCATCGGCTCGCGCGAGTGGACCAGCAGATTGATGCCGTAGTCCTCGACGACCTGGGCAGGGATCCCGGATGCGTTCAACTCGTCGGTCAGGATCTGCGACTGCCACGTCGGCACCCATGCCGCCTCGGTCGTGCGGTCCGGGCTCGGATCGCCGCGGTCCCGACCCCAGAAGTGGTCCCAGAACTCGCCGAACCAACCCACGGCGACAGTCTGGCTGACGTCTCGTCCGCGCACCCGACGGTGCAACGACGATCGTGCACCGAGCTACCTTCGGGTCCATGGCACAGATGGTCGACTTTCCGTCCAACGGCATCGATGCGCGCGGCTACCTCGCCACGCCCGACTCGGGGAGCGGCCCGGGTGTGATCGTCATCCAGGAGTGGTGGGGGCTCGACTCGGGCATCACGGAGATGGCCGACCGGCTCGCGGTGGCCGGCTTCGTCGCACTCGCCCCCGACCTCTACCACGGTGAGCTCGCCGGACACGACGAGATGGACAAGGCCGGCGAGCTGATGACCCACCTGCCGCCCGAGCGTGCCGCACGCGACATGTCGGGTGCCGTCGACTTCCTCGCCGACCACCCGGCGACCACCGGCGACGGGCTCGGCGTGATGGGCTTCTGCATGGGCGGCATGCTGACCTTCATCCTGTGCGCCAACCGGCCCGACAAGATCACCGCTGCGGTTCCGTTCTACGGCTTCCCGCAGGGCGACATGCAGCCCGACTACTCGAAGATCGGCGCCGTCATCCGCGGGCACATGGCCGAGCACGACGACTTCTTCCCACCGTCGGCGGCGAAGCATCTCGAAGCCGAACTGCAGGCGATCGGCAAGGACGCGGTCCTGACCGTGCACGAGGGTTCCGGGCACGCATTCATGGCACCGCACAACG
>JBCBDK010000346.1:0-4906 GCA_038529675.1 Actinomycetota bacterium | reverse complement strand
GGACACGGCATGGAGCACGAGCGTCGACTCGTGGCCGGTGAGCAAGTCGTTCGTCAACACCTCGCAGGAGCTTCGTTCCTGGCCAGAGATCCGCGGATGGGAGGCGAGCTCGGCTGCGTCGACCGGCCGTGCGGTGATGCCGGCATCGGCCATGCGGCGACGACACCAGTTGTTGATGTACACCCGGTGGCCGTCGTCGAACACGACGTGCGCACCAGCTCGCTCGGACCGCTGCTTCGGTCCGGTGACGAGGTCGACGGCGACCCGGTCGCTCTCGGCGCCGACGTAGCTGTCGACGCCGGCGAAGGTTCCGAAGACGGCAGCGGCGGCGAGGATCACGCCGACGGTGCGACTGCCGGTGTGTCGGGGGCGAGGACGGGCGAGTGGGCGGGGCGGACAGGGGTCCGGTGATGTGGCGGTCATCGTGGGGGTCTCTCAGATGTGGTTGGGGACGGAGCGGCGGACGATCGACATCGCGTCGAGCGGCGGAGCACGCTATGACACGCTGAGTGAGATTCCAACCGCTCCGCGTGCGAATCTTTGACCAATCCTCGCCACAACTCACACGGAGAGCGCCCGTTTGGTCACTCCTGGTGGATCTCCAGTGGGTCTGAGGTGGAGAGTCCGGCTGAACCGATCGGTCACGTGAGGACGCAGCACCGATGTCGTTTGTCGCGAGATCGGGGGCGGCGAGCGGCCGATGCGAACGCGACTACGGTCGCGCGACGGCGGATCGAACCAGCATCACCACCGGACAGGAGACCGCCATGCGGACCCGAGCAGCCATCCTTCGCGAACTCAATCAGCCGTGGAGCGTCGAGGAGATCGAACTCGACCCACCCAAGCGAGGCGAAGTCCTCGTCAAGATGGTCGCCTCCGGCATGTGTCACTCCGACGAACACGCCTACGACGGCCACATCGCCGGCCTCGTTCCGGGCCCACCGATGATCGGCGGCCACGAGGGCTCGGGCATCGTGCAGGAAGTCGGTGACGGTGTCGACGGCCTCGAGCCCGGCGACCACGTCGTGTTCGGCTTCATCCCCGCCTGCGGACGCTGCCCGTCATGCGCCGACGGCCACTCGAACCTCTGCGACGCTGCGGCGACCTTCACCGAAGGCACCCAGATCCTCGACGGCACCTCACGACATCACACCCTCGACGGCCAGGACCTCGGCCTGATGTGCCTGCTCGGCACGTTCTCCGAACACACCGTCGTCAATGAGGCGAGCTGCATCAAGATCGACAAGGACTGGCCGCTCGACAAGGCCTGCCTCCTCGGCTGCGGCGTGGTCACCGGCTGGGGCTCCGCCGTGTACACCGCCGGCGTCGAACCCGGTGACTACGTCGCCGTCGTCGGTTGCGGCGGTCTCGGCCAGAACGCCGTCCAAGGCGCCAAGATGGCCGGCGCCCGCGTGGTCGCCGCCATCGACCCTGTCGAGTTCAAACGCGAGAAGGCGATGGAGTTCGGCGCCACCCACTCCTTCGCCTCCATCGAGGAAGCGCAAGCCGCCCAACCCGACGTGACCTGGGAACGCGGCTACGACAAAGTGATCATGACGATGGGCACGGGCGACGGCGCCACGCTCGGCGAAGCGTTCCACCTCGGCGGCAAGCGGGCCAAGATCGTCGTGACCAACCTCCACTCGACCACCGAAGCCTCGATCGAGATTCCGGCGATCATGCTCACCATGTTCGAGAAGCAGGTCGTCGGCTCACTGTTCGGCTCCGCGAACATCCGCAAGGACATCCCTCGCCTGTTCGAGCTGTACCTGCAGGGCCAACTCAATCTCGACGACCTCGTCACCAACACCTACCGCCTCGACCAGATCAACGACGGATATCAGGACATGCGCGACGGCAAGAACATCCGCGGCGTCCTCATCTACGACTGACGTCAGCACCACCGGACGGCGCGACGTCGATCGGCACGGGCCGGCGCGTCCGGTCAGTCGGGCCAGTCGGAGCGTTCGTACGGCGCGCGTTCGCCGTCGATGAGCAGTCGGTTGCGCGGCCCGGTGGCGTCGAGGTCGCCGGACTCGTAGGCCGCGTCGCCGTGCCACAGGCACCACCGACCAGCGTCGGTGGGGACGAGTCGGGTCGCGTAGTACTCCGCGTCGACCGAGGTGACGGCGTGCTCGACCGAGGCTCGACGAGCGAGGTCGGTGAGCGTGACGAGGGTCGGAGCGACCATGCCGATCTCACCCGACGCATACCGGTCGAGCGCGGAGCTCGGCGTGATCCACCGACGAGTGCGCACCTCGCGGCCGTCGACGGCGACCGACTCGTCGCCGTGTGCGTCACCGGCCGCAGCGAGGAGGAACCATGTCGAGAACCGCTTCGGCGCAGGAGTGTCGGCCGGAGGCACCCAGTGACTCCACAGCACCATCGAGTCGGCGTCGACGACGAGGCCCACCTCCTCGCGCGTCTCGCGAGCGGCGGCGATGCGGGCGGCGGGCAACGGATCGGGCGCGCTCTCGGCCGGCACGTCGTCGGCCTCGATCACGCCGCCGGGGAACGCCCACATCCCGCCGAACGACGTGCCCCGCCCGCGCTCGATCATCAGCACCTCGAGGCCGACCGTCGGAGCGTCGCGCACGAGGAGCACCGTCGCCGCCGGGATCGCCGGGCGCGAGGTGTCGGGATGATCGACGACGTCGAGGAGATCCCGAGCAGACGACGGTCGATTCACGACGCCGCCTGGCACGCCTCGGCCTCGTCGAGCACCTCGAGCCGCGACCCGGGGCCGATACCGATCACACCGAGCTCGCCCTGCACCATCTCGACCGCGAACACGTACCCGGCGTCGGCGCCGTACCGTTCGCAGCTGGCGGAGTCGTCGACGAGGCAGGGTCCCATGTCGGTCTGGGAGACGTGGCCGCCGTCGGCGTCAAACCAGGCGATCGACAGCGGCATCGGGGTGCCGAACATGAAGAATCGGCCGGCGGTCGGCCGGTCGAACCGGAACAGCATCCCGACCGGCTCGCCGAGGTCGGTCACGCTCATCAGCCCGCGGCCCCGCTCGTCGGCGGTGTCCGCCAGCCACAGGCAGACGTCGCAGACCTCGCCGTCCGCCGACGTGATGCGGGCGTTGACGGTCGTGAAACCATCAGGCTGAACCCCGGCGGGCGCGTCGACCTCGCCGGCGGTGCGGGCGGGTTCCGGCTTGGCGTCCGCCGTGTCGGTCGCCGTGTCGGTCGCCGGCTCGACGTCGGACTCCGCCTCGCTCGCGGCAGTGGTCGGGTTCGGCGCGGTCGTCACGGCCGCGTCGTCGGCATCGGCCGTCGGGGTCGTCGTCGGTGCCGCCGAGTCGTCAGCGTCGGAGGACGAAGCATCTGGTGCAGCGGTCGTCGGAGCGCTGTCGCCAGCGTCGTCGTCGGCACAGGCCGTCGCGGCGAGCAGGCCTGCGGTGAGCGCCGCGACGATGCGACGCCTCACGCGCCCTGACGTCCGCCGATGGGCAGCACGCGCAACAGATGGTGCCAACGGCATTCGGTGCACGCTTCCACGACGTACGCGTTAAGGTCGTCGGTGCGGGCATTGAGCGACCGCATCTCCTTCGCGGTCGAGACGCAGCGACCCTGCGGGCCGATGCCACGACCGAAGACGTAGGTCACGAGCCGAAGCAGCGTCTCTTCGCAGATCGGGCAGGTCGTGGAGGTCTCGGTCCCGACGTTGCGGGCCGCGCGGATGAGTTCGGGATGTGCATCGCAGACCGTCTCGAGTGGCACACGACCGCGTCGGACCTCGTTGATGAGCATGCGTCGAGCGAGGCGGTGGTCGACGATGCCGCGCGCGCCGTCGGTGCCACGGATCGCACCGACCGAGAACGACATGGGTGACGAGGCTAGTGCCCCGACCGCCGACCTCGCCTCGGTGAGGACCGCAGCGCTGGGAGCGAGCCGTGCGCGAACGGGGACGGTGAGGACGTGATGGCACGTGCGGCGCGGCGGTCGGGCCAGACTGGGGCGGTGACTGCGAACATCACGTACGGAACCGGTGTGCCGGGCGATGCTGAACTCAAGCTCTGCGGCGACGTCGCCGGCGCGAAGCGGGCGGTCGAGCTCGGCGTGTCCGAGTGGTTCAACTCGATCGAGTTCGCCACTGCGGGCGGCAAGGCGATCGCCGTCGACCCCGACGGGGCACGCCTCGACGAGATGCGGCATCGCGCCGAGACCGCCGAGGTGACCGTGCAGTGCCTCGAGGCCGACCTCGCCGACCTCGGCGACATCACCTCATCCACCTGTGATGTCGTGGTCGCCGTCGACTCGATCACCGACGTCGACGACCTGGGCAGGTTGCTCCGTCAGGTTCACCGGATCCTCAAACCGTCCGCCCACTTCGTGATTTCACTCCCCCACCCGTTCGCCGCGGTCAATGCCGGCCACCCCTACGGCGTCGGTGCCCGCACGTTCGGCGACTGGTTCACGGCGCTGGGGCGAGCCAACTTCCGCGTCGATCAGGTGCGCGAACTCGGCGTGAGCCCGACCGAGCCGATCCCGACGACGCTCGTGCTGCGCGCCCGCAAGGAAGGCAGCTGACGGCGACCCACTCGCACGGCGGCGGATCGTCGGCTCGACGCAGAAGCCGTCTGACCGAGCCACACTCCGGCGGGACGCACCGTGCTCAGAGTTCGGCGGACACCGAGCGTAGACCGTCGGCGGGTGCCGGCTTGCCGAACAGATACCCCTGGGCACGATCCGCGCCGAGCTCTCGTAGCCGACTGCGCTGGAGCGGTGACTCGACGCCTTCGGCGGTGACGAACAACCCGAGCGAGTGGCCGAGATCGACCACCGCGCGCACGATCGATTCGTCGTCGGCGTCGATGCCGAGGCCGTCGACGAACGACTTGTCGACCTTGATCGCCTCGACCGGGTACTCGTCGCTGACCTACCTCCGACGCTTCCCG
>JBCBDK010000345.1:0-4928 GCA_038529675.1 Actinomycetota bacterium | reverse complement strand
TGGCGTTCTTCGCCACCGGTGACTCGATCGTCGCGAACAACCTGGTGCTCAACCTGTACCAGCACATCAACGCCCCCGAGGCCCGGATGTACCTGTCGCGCCAGCTCTACGAAGAAGCGCTGCACGTGCAGTTCTACCTCACGCTGCTGGACAACTACATCCCCGACATGGCCGAGCGCGAGGCGGCGTTCGCAGCGGTCGAGAACATCCCGTCGATCAAGGCCAAGGCCGAGTTCTGCTTCAAGTGGATGAACTCGATCGAGTCGCTCGACCAGATCCAGACGCCCGAGCAACGCAAGTCGTTCCTGCTCAACCTGATCTGCTTCGCCACCTGCATCGAAGGCCTGTTCTTCTTCGCGGCGTTTGCCTACGTCTACTTCCTGCGCTCGAAGGGCCTGCTGAACGGTCTGGCCGACGGCACCAACTGGGTGTTCCGCGACGAGTCGTGTCACATGAACTTCGCCCTCGAGGTCGTCAACACGGTGCGCGCCGAGGAGCCGGAGCTGTTCGACGCCGACCTCGAAGCGGACATCCGTCAGATGCTGCGCGAGGCAGTGGAGTGTGAGTACCAGTTCGCCGAGGACGTCCTCGGCGAAGGTGTCCCGGGGATGAGCCTCGGTGACACGCGGGAGTACCTGCAGTTCGTGGCCGACGGTCGGCTCGGGATGTTGGGCTACAGCTCCGAGTTCGGGTCGAAGAACCCGTTCTCGTTCATGGAGCTGCAGGACGTGCAGGGTCTGTCGAACTTCTTCGAACGGACCGTCTCGTCGTACCAGGTCGGTGTCGAAGGCGACGTCGCCTTCGACGAAGACTTCTGACGCGGCGACCCGCCGAACGACCCAGGGAGACTTCTGACCCATCCATGCCGGTTTTGCCGGCGTGGATGACTCATGTTTGGTGCGATGCGCGCCGATACCACGGTGGACGGACACCACCATGGCATCGCTCGACGCACACCTGGACCCGCGAGAACTCGCGACAGCACCGCGGAGCCGAGTCTCGTCCCAGGGCTGGAGCGACACCCTCGGCGGCGACCCACTCGACCTCCACACGTTCCGGCGCGTCGAACGCGAACTCATCGCTGCGCTGAAGCGACCGACACTGCCGACGATGCGCGAACTCGCCTCGGCGACCGGGATGACGAAGCGACGCCTCCGACGCGCGATCCGGTCCGTTCCCGACGCGGTCGGCGCGATCGTCGACGAACGAGTCAAGGTCGCGCACGCCTGCACGCCGATGAACAACACCTGGCACCCCTCGCTCGAGGTACTCGGCGGACTCCTCGTCACCCACCGGCTGTTCGTGTATCGGATCGTCGCCGACGTCCTCGCCGCCACCGATCACATTCCATCGCTCGCCGAGGAGTTCCGCGGCATCGACCGGGCCTTCGCCGACGAACTCCGCTTCCACATCCGGCGCCGAAGCGGACCGGGCACCGAGGAGGTCGGTGAGCAGTTCCTCGACGACCTGGTCGAGCTGTTCGCGCTCGACCGCGTCCGAACGATCGATCGCTCGACGACGCAGGATCTCGAGGGCCGACTCAATCTCGACCTGCTCCACGTGTTCAATCGTTACGGCGCCATCGAGTACTGGAACGAGCATCGCCACGAGGTGGCCGAACCGGCGACGACGCGGGCACACGGCCTCGCCGCAACGGATGACGCAGTGGCGCGGGCGCCGATTCACGTCCACTGAACGTGCAGCCCCGGTGCGACCCGCCGCGTTTCGGCACGATGATGTCGGCTCGGGACGCCCCCGACTGGGTACGGTCACCTCGATGGCGTCGACCGAGATGACAGCGACCCGTCACGACGCCCGTGTCGTGATCGTCGTCGGCAAGGGCGGGGTCGGCTCGTCGACCGTCGCCGCCGCCGAAGCGCTCGCCGCAGCCCGTCGCGGTGCCGACGTCCTGTTCGTCCCGGTCGACGGTCGGCCGGGCATGGGCACGCTGCTCGGTGGCGCTCCGATCAGCGACCGCGAGCAGACCGTGCGTCGCCTGCGTGGGGGCGGACGTATCCGCGCGCGGACCATTCCGGCGGACCAGGCGTTCGGCGATTACCTCGATCTCAAGGGGGTCGGCGCGTTGCTTCGTCGAGCGGCGAGCGCTGCGTCGCTGCCGATGATCGCAGCGGCCACGCCCGGGCTCGAACACCTGCTGGTGCTCGGCAAGATCAAGGAGCTCGATCTCGATGCGGCAGCCGACATGATCGTGGTCGACGCGCCGCCCGCGGGGCACGCCACACCGTTCCTGCGTTCGGCGAGCGGCTTGTCCGAGGTCGTGTCGTCCGGGCCGGTGCTCGAACAGGCCGACGAGGTCCGCGCAATGCTCACCGACCACACCCGGTGTGCTGCCGTGATCGTGGCGCTGGCCGAGATCACCCCGGTCAGCGAGGCGATCGAACTCGCCGGCGACCTCGACGAACTCGGGATCCGACGCACGCTTCCGGTCCTCAACGGCTGCTGGCCGGACCGCCCGGGGCTCGAGCGCTCACCCGGCATGGCGGCACGTGGCCGCTCGCCGAAACTCTCGTCCGACGCCAAGGCGGCGCTCACCTCGAGCGTCGAATACGGCCGCCGACGGTTGGCGCTGCAGCGCACGCAGCTCGAGCGCATCACGGAGTCGCTCGGCGAGCCGGTCGTGATCCCGCGCGTCCCGACCGCCCGGCTCGGTCCCGACGACCTCGAACGCGTCGCCGACGCGCTCGACCCGGACAGCGTCGCGACCGACGTAACCGCCGATGGCGAGCGTGGGGAGCGCCGATGACCGACATCGCCGATCTCCTGACGTCACGACGACTCGTCGTCACCGCCGGACCTGGCGGCGTCGGCAAGACGACCACTGCGGCGGCGCTCGGGCTCGCCGCGGCCCGGCTCGGCCGCAAGACCGTCGTGATGACCGTCGACCCTGCGCGCCGCCTCGCCGAGGCGCTCGGGCTCGACGTCGATGCGATCGAGGTACTCGGCGCCTCCGCGCCCGACGAAGCCGCTGCGGATGCCAACGACCGCCCGCACCGCGTCGACGGAGCCGGCGCCGACGGTGGCGAACTGTGGACGCTGATGCTGGACTCGTCGGCCACGTTCGACCGCCTCATCACCACCCAGGCCGGCAGCGCCGAACGCGCCGAACGGATCCTCAACAACCCGGTGTACCAGGCGATCTCACGATCGCTCGCCGGCGCACAGGAGTACATGGCGATCGAACGCCTGCACGAGTTGGCGACGAGCGGCGAGTGGGATCTGGTCATCGTCGACACGCCACCGTCGCGGCATGCGCTCGACCTGCTGGAGGCGCCCGACCGACTGACGGCGTTCCTCGGGCACCCGGTGTACCGGGCGCTGACCGTTGGGCAACGGGCGTTCGCACGAGTCACCAACGCCGCGGCGTCGGCGTTCCTGTGGGCCGTCAAGCGGTTGGCGGGCCCACAGATCGTCGAGGACACGCTCGAGTTCTTCCGCTCGATCACGACGTTGGAGGGCGGACTGCGCGAACGGGCGGAGGCGGTGAGCGCGCGGCTGCGCGAGGACTCGACCGCGTTCGTCGTCATCACGAGCCCGCGCGCAGAGGCGATCGGGGAGGCACGTCACCTCCTCGACGGTCTCGAGCGCGGCGGGTTCCCGTTCGGCGCGCTCGTCGCCAACCTGCTCCATCCGGTACCACCCGAACTGCCCGACGACGGCACGCTCGACCCACCGTGGTCCGACGCGTTGCGCGATCAGGTCGAGTGGCACGAGGAACTCACGCGCCTCGCTGCCTCCGAGCGCGAGCAGCTCGACACGCTCGTGCGGTCGGCGCTCATCGATCGTCGCGGCGACGCACCGATCGTGGAGCTCGCGCTGCGGGACGACGACGTGCACGACCTCGCCGGCCTCGCCGACTTCGCCGACGACGTCATCGAGGCCGGATCCGCGTGATGACCGCGTCGGTCGACGCGGCCCTCGACGACCTGATGGCGAGGCCGGCCGAGGACGGCGTCACGTTCGCGTGTGTCGCGATGCGTGGCGGCGAGGTGCTGGCCGAGCGCTACGGCGTGCGACCTGCGAACGACTTCCAGCCCGAGGAGCCCATCGACGCCGACACGGCGTTGCTGTCGTGGTCGATGGCGAAGTCCATCACCCACGCGGCGGTCGGCGTGCTCGTGGTCGACGGTCGACTCGATCTCGACGCGCCCGCGCCGGTGCCGGAGTGGGACGGCACGCCAAAGGCGGCGGTCACCACGCTCGACCTGCTCGAGATGCGCCCCGGTCTGCGGTTCGTCGAGGACTACGTCGACGGCGACACCTCGCACTGCATCGAGATGCTGTTCGGGGGCACCGATCCGAGTCATGCTCGCTACGCCGCGTCGCTGCCCCTCGACCACGATCCGGGGTCGGTGTACAACTACTCGTCAGGGACGTCGAACATCGTGGCGCGCATCGTCGGCGACGTCGTGGCGGCCGACGCAGGAGTTACGGCCGACGACGTCGGGGCACGGCGCGACGCGATCGACCGGTTCCTCCGTGAGCGGTTGTTCGGCCCGGTCGGAATGGCCTCGGCGGCTGCGAGGTTCGACGACGCCGGCGACTTCGTCGGATCGTCGTACGTCGACGCGACCGCCCGCGACTTCGCCCGGTTCGGCGAACTGTACGCGTTCGACGGCGTGACCGACCGGGGCGGCGGCCACCGGATCCTGCCGGTCGGTTGGCTCGACCACGCCCGGATGCCTCGCTCGCACGACGCCGAATCGGGGTTCGGGTACGGCCGGCACTGGTGGCTCTGGCCGGCGTTTCCGGGCAGTCTCGCCTGTCACGGCTACGACGGTCAGTACGTCCTCGTCCTCCCCGAGGACGACGTCGTGCTCGTGCATCTCGGTGCGACCGAGGCCGCGCGTCAACGAGCGCTCACGATGCGGCTCGCCAGGACGTGCCGGTTCCCGCGTGAGACGGGGGGT
>JBCBDK010000344.1:0-4952 GCA_038529675.1 Actinomycetota bacterium | reverse complement strand
GCTCGAGTGTCTCGTGGGTGAACTCGAACCCATCGGCCTGGAGCACGGACGGCAGCACCTTCTGACCGGTGAACAAGAGGTTCTCGGCCAACTCGCCGCCGAGCAGCAGCTTCGGTCCGAACTTGGGGATCGGCAAGAACGTCGGGCGTTTCAGGACCGAGCCGAGCGTGTCGACGAACTCGGCGTTGGTGACCGGGTTCGGGGCGGTGAGGTTGACCGGGCCGACCACGTTGCTGTCGAGGAGATGGAGGATCGCACCGACCTCGTCGTCGATCGAGATCCACGACTGCCACTGCCCGCCGTCGCCGAATTTACCGCCGGCGCCGAGCTTGAAGATCGGCAGCTGCTTCTTCAGCGCGCCGCCATCGGGGGACAGCACGATCCCGGTCCGGACAAACACGAGGCGTGTGTCGCCGGCCTGTGCCGGTGCCGCCGACGATTCCCAGGCCTCGCAGACCTCGGCGAGGAACCCGGTGCCGACCGGGTCGTCTTCGTGGAAGGTCGCGTCGCGGCTGGCGCCGTAGTAGCCGATCGCCGATCCGGACAGCAGCACCTTCGGCGGGTTGGCAGCCTCGTTGACCGCCTGGGCGACGAGCGCGGTGCCGACCGTCCGGCTCTCGAGGATCTCCTCCTTGTAGGCGTCGGTCCATCGCTTGTCGCCGATGCCCGCTCCGGCGAGGTGGACGACCGCGTCGATGCCGTCGAAGGCGCCGTCGTCGATCCGGCGCTCGGCGACCGACCAGCCGATCTCGCCGTCGTTCGGAGCGCGTCGGACGACGGGGATCGCCTCGTGGCCGTGGTCGGTCAGCGCCCTCGTGAGGGCGGTTCCGATAAGTCCGGACGCTCCGGTGATGGCGATGCGCATGGTCCGACCCTACGGCGTGCTGCGGGGAGTCGAACCAGCCCAGCTCGATGCGACAGCGGGCACGGTGTGGCCGGCGGTCGTCGGCCGGTGTCGTGCCGGCCGTCGGGTGAGCGGCGTCGAGCGCGTCACCAGCGGGGTCAGAGCGACTCGGTGATGATCTGGTCGAGCAGGGTGGCGTCGACGGCGCCGGCGATCGTCTCGGTGCTGCCGTCGGCCTTCACGATGACGAGCGCCGGTTGGAATGCGACCCCGAAGCGGGAGAAGACCCGACCGTCGTCGTCTTGCATCTGGGGGAACGTCAGGCCGTGGGAGTCGACGAAGTTCTGGTACGAGCTGTCGCTGCCGGACCACGTGACGCCGACGAAGTCGACCTGGCCGGCGAACCGGTTGGCTGCCTCCTCGACCGAGGGGGCTTCACGATTGCAGGTGCTTCAAGTGGGCGACCAGAACCAGAACGCCGTCGGTGTCCCGGCCGTGGACGCAGCGTCGAGCTCGCCACCGCCGACGAGCGCTGAACTGAACCGCAAGATGTCGGGCGCCTCCACGGCGGCGTCCGGTTCGTCCGCCTCGGTCGAAGCGTCGGCGGCTGGCGCGTCGGTCGTCGGCTCGGCGTCGCTCGCAGGAGCCGACTCGGACTCGGTGACCCGCGGCTGGGCCGCTGCGTCGTCGGTGTCGGAGGAGCCAGCGCCACACGCAGCGAGGGCCACCGCAGCGGGAGCGAGCCACCCCACGAGACGTCGAGTCATGACGCGCACGCTACCGAGGCTCGCCGGCCACATACGGGTTCGTCGGTGAATGGTTCGCAGCCGTTCATCGTTCGTGACGGTCATCACGGCGGGGACGACGGCTGCGACGACCGGCGTCGGCGCTCGTAGTCTGACGCGCCGATGAAGACCCGGACGCTGTTGATCCTCTCGGTCGCGACCGGACTGCTCATCCTGCTCGCCGGGGGCGCGCTGCTGCTCCAGCTCTCCAACCAGGAGCAGGCGTCGGAGCCGATCGTGACCGGTGAGCCCGTCCGCGTGGGCGATCTGACCCTCACCGTGTTCGGCGCAACCGAGTCGGACGGCCGGTTCGAGATCGACGTCGAGATCGGCGGCGTCGACGACGACCTCGGCGGCTTCGGCCTGACCACGGCCGAGCGTTCGCTCACCCCGCTCGCCGCTCCGGCCGACGGACGGTGCACTGCTGTGTCCGTGACGCCCGAGCGCTGCCTTCTCGCCTTCGACGTGAGCGCCGACGGCTCGTCGTCCCGCGTGCTCGTCGTCCGCCGCGGCGATCAACAGCGCACGTGGACCCCCTCCACCTGACTGTTGCAGCGTGGCGGGGGTCATGGTGGCGGCCGTACCGGTTACCGACGGGTCACTTCGGGTGGCTCGGCGACACCGGAACGCTGGGCCGATACCGTGAGCCGGCGTGAGTGACGGAACACACTTCGATCTCGTCGTCGTCGGCGGTGGACCAGGCGGCTACTCGGCCGCGCTGTACGGCGCGTCCGCGGGCCTGCAAGTCGCGCTCGTCGAGAAGGACGCGCTCGGCGGCACCTGCCTCAATCGGGGGTGCATCCCGGCCAAGGCGTTCCTCGAGACCGCTGCGGTGAAGCGTCACGTCGATCACTCGAGCGACTTCGGCATCGACACGCCCGGCGAATCCACGGTCGACTTCAAGCGGACGCAGGAACGAAAGCAGGGCATCGTCGCCGGCCTCGTGAACGGCATCGGGGCGATGTGCAAGGGTCGCAAGGTCGAGGTGTTCAACGGTGTCGGGTCGCTCGGTCCGGGCCGCACGGTCGGCGTTGCGATGAACGACGGCTCGAAGGAGATCATCACCGGCGACGCAGTGCTCCTCGCAACCGGTTCGGTGCCTCGCCTCATCCCCGGTTTCGAGCGCGGCGGCCCGATCATGACCTCCGACGAGGTCCTCGATCTCGAGCACGTCCCCGCCCGCGTGGCCGTGATCGGCGGCGGCGCCATCGGCTGTGAGTTCGCATCCACGTTCGCCGATCTCGGCAGCGACGTCACGATCCTCGAGGGACTCCCCAAGATCCTGCCCGGGCTCGACAAGGACGTCGCCAAGGTCGTCGAGCGGGTCTTCAAGAAGAAGAAGATCACGACCAAGGTCGGCGTCATGGTCAACGGCCACACCCCGAATTCCGACGGCTCGACCGTCGTCGCGTTCGGTGACGGTGAGACCGTCGAGGTCGACGCCGTGGTCGTGTCGGTCGGCCGCCGGCCGTTCGCCGACCAGCTCGGCCTCGACGGTACGGCGGTCGTGGTGGACGAACGCGGTTTCGTCACCGTCGACGAGTACTGCCAGACCGGCGAACCCGGCGTCTACGCGATCGGCGACCTCATCAACACCCCGCAACTCGCCCACGTCGGCTACGCCGAGGCGATCCTCGTCGTGAAGCACCTGCTCGGCGAGAGCCCGATGCCGGTCGCCTACGACCGGGTGCCGTGGGCGATCTACTGCCACCCCGAGGTGGCGTGGGCCGGCCCCGGCGAAGAAGAGGCGAAAGCGGCCGGCCACGACGTGGTCGTCGCCAAGCATCCCTTCAAGTTCAACAGCCGGGCCCAGATCCTCGGCGAGACCGAAGGCCTCGTCAAGGTCATCGCCAAGAAGCGGGCCGACGGTACCGCCGGCCAGGTGCTCGGCGTGCACATGGTCGGCCCGTGGGTCACCGAGCAGCTCTCGGGCGGGTACCTGGCCGTCAACTGGGAAGCTTCGGTCGACGAGATCGCGGAATTCATCCAGCCCCATCCGAGTTTGACCGAGTTGTTCGGCGAGACCGTGCTCTCGCTCACCGGCCGGAACTTCAATGGCTGACCGGCCCACGAATCGACACCTCAACCCGTCCGGCTGACCCTCCCCACCACCACCACGAACGCGAACACAGGACCAGAGACAGATGGCAGACGTCACCCTTCCCCAGCTCGGCGAGACCGTCACCGAGGGCACGATCACGCAGTGGTTCAAGAACGTCGGCGACACCGTCGCCGAGGACGAGCCCCTCTTCGAGGTGTCGACCGACAAGGTCGACACCGAGGTGCCGTCGCCCGTCGCCGGCACGCTGACCGAGATCCGTGCCCAGGAGGGCGACACGATCGAGGTCGGCGCGGTCATCGCCGTCGTCGGTGAGGGCGGCGGCGCTGCGGCACCGGCTGCGGAGCCGGCTGCCGAGCCTGCTCCGGCACCCGAGCCCGCCCCGGCGCCCGAGCCCGCCGCCGCCCCCGCCCCGGCGGCTGCTCCGGTACCCGAGCCCGCCCCGGCTCCGGCACCCGAACCGGCCCCGGCGCCTGCGCCAACTGCTGCGGCGGCGACCGCCCAGGCCGGTGACAATCGCCTGCTGTCGCCGGTCGTTCGACGCCTGGTGAACGAGCACGGGCTCGACGCCGACACGATCCAAGGCACCGGCCCGGGCGGTCGTATCACCCGCGACGACGTTCTCAACCACATCGACGCGACCGGCGCGAAGCCGATCGACTCGGCCCCGGCTGCTCCGGCTGCGGCACCTGCTCCGGCTGCGACGCCTGCGCCCGCTGCGGCGTCAACGCCGGCCCCGGCGGCTCCGGCGCCTCCGGCGAGCCCGGCACCTGCCGTCGCCGCTGGCGAGCGCGACTCGCGCGTCCGGCTGTCCAAGATCCGCAAGCTCACCGGCGACCACATGGTCATGTCGAAGGCCACCAGCCCGCATGCATTCAGCGTCGTCGAGGTCGACTTCGCCAACGTCGACGCGACCCGTTCGACGGTGAAGGCCGAATGGAAGGCCCAGCACGGCTTCAGCCTCACCTACCTCCCGTTCATCTCGCGGGCGATCATCGACGCGCTCGGTGAGTTCCCGCACATGAACGCGAGCGTCTCCGGCGATGAGCTGATCGTGCACGGCTTCATCGATCTCGGCATCGCGGTCGACCTCGACTACGAGGGCCTGCTCGCCCCGGTCGTGCGTTCGGCCGAGACCAAGCGGCTCGGTGCCATCGCGTCGGAGATCTCCGACCTCGCCGACCGGGCCCGCAACCGCAAGCTGGCGCCCGACGAGATCCAGGGCGGCACGTTCACCATCTCGAACAACGGCTCCGCCGGTTCG
>JBCBDK010000343.1:0-4957 GCA_038529675.1 Actinomycetota bacterium | reverse complement strand
GTCGAGCATGCCGAACGGCTCGTCGAGGAGCAGCAGTTTCGGGCTGAGCGCGAACGCTCGGGCGAGTCCGACACGCTGGCGCATGCCGTTCGACATCGCCGCCGCCTTCTTGTCCATCGCGTCGGCGAGCCCGACGCGGGCGAGGTAGTACTCGACGATCTCGCGGCGCTCGCGCTTGGACGCGTCCGGGTACACCCGTTCCACGCCGAGCGCGACGTTGTCCCGAGCCGACAGCCACGGCATCAGCGACGGCGCCTGGAACACGACCGCCTTGTCGGGCCCCGCATGGCGGATCTCGTGACCGTCGAGTGCGATCCAGCCGTCGGTGATCTCGTTGAGACCCGCGGTCATCGTCAACACGGTCGACTTGCCGCAGCCGGAGTGGCCGATCAGTGAGATGAAGTCGCCCTTGTCCATCCGCAGGTCGATCTCGTCGACGACCGTGAGCGGACCGTCGGGGGTCGGGTACACCTTCGTCAGCTTCGACATTTCGACAAAGCGACGCTCGAAGCGGGTCTCGGCGGCGTCGAGGTACGCCTTCGGCGGGTCCAGGTCGACCGGCTCGAGGTCGGGCCGTTCGAGGTCGGACTCGGCGACGACGGTCGGCTTGGCCTTGTTCAACCCGTCGAGATATCCCACGATCTGCTGGCGCAGGTACGTGTAGGAAAGGCTCTCGTTCATCTCGTGGCGCACTCGGGGTCGCTCGATGTCGACGTCGAACACCCGGCCGATCTTCGCGCTCGGCCCCTGCTCGAGCACGGCGACTCGATCGGCCAGGAGCAGCGCCTCATCAACATCGTTGGTGACGAGCACGATCGTGCGCCGCTCCTGGCCGCGAATGCGTTCGATCTCGTCCTGCAGCTTCGCCCGGGTGAGGGCGTCGAGGGCCGAGAGCGGTTCGTCGAGCAACAGGATCTGGGGGCGCATCGCGAGCGCTCGGGCCACTGCGACCCGCTGGCGCATCCCGCCCGACAGTTGCTTGAACTTGCGGTCCTTCGCGTGGGCGAGCCCGACGAGCTCGATCGTCGAGTCGACGATCTCGGAGCGCTCGCTCGAGTCGAGCGCCCCGTGTACGGCGTCGACGGCGAGTCGTACATTGCCCTCCACCGTCAACCACGGCAGGAGCGAGTAGCTCTGGAACACCACGCCCCGGTCCGGGCCCGGCTCGGTGGTCGGTTCGCCGTGCACGAGCACTTCGCCGGCGTCGAGCTCGATCAGGCCGGCGATCGCCGACACGAGCGTGGTCTTGCCCGACCCGGAGAACCCGAGGATGGCCACGAACTCGCCGTCGACGACGTCGAGGTCCAGCCCGTCGAGCACGGGCGTGACGACGCCGGACGTGTCGCGGTACGACTTGGTGACGTTGCGGAGCGAGAGCGCCGGTGTGGCGTGCGGGGTCGATGTCGAGTCGGTGATCGGGGATTCGGTGACGCTCATCGATCAGCTCGTGTGGTTGCGTCCGACGAACTTCTCGAGGGCACTCATGAGCCGGTCGAGTGCGAAGCCGATGATGCCGATCACGAACACGGCGAACATGATCCGCGAGAGGGACTCCGACGAACCGTTCTGGAACTCGTCCCAGACGAACTTCCCGAGGCCGGGGTTCTGGGCGAGCATCTCGGCCGCGATCAGCACCATCCACCCGACGCCGAGCGAGAGGCGCAGGCCGGTGAAGATGTACGGCAGCGCGGACGGCAACACGACCTTGCGCAACTTCGTGAACCATCCGAGTCGGAGCACCTTGGCGACGTTGAGGAGGTCCTGATCCACCGAAGCTGCACCGACGCCGGTGTTGATCAAGGTCGGCCAGAGCGAGTTGAGCGCGACCACGATCGCCGAGATGATGAACGCCTTCGGGAGGAGCGGATCGTTGCTCGTCACCGTCGCGGCCACGACCATCGTGACGATCGGTAGCCAGGCGAGCGGGCTCACCGGCCGGAAGATCTGCACCAGTGGATTGATCGCGGCGCTGAACCATCTCGAGAGTCCGGCGAGGAGCCCGAGCGGAATCGCCACGAGCGAACCGATCAGGAACCCGAGGGCCACGGTGCGCAGCGAGGTCCAGATCTGATCGGGGAAGGTCGGCGAGCCGGCGTACGTGAAGTCGGTGACCTCGCTCTCACGACCCGCGTCGATCAGCTCGGCGTTGCGGACGTCCTGGTCGGCGTAGAAGCGGGCCTCGGCATCGCGCTCGGCCTGCCAGTCGTCGTAGAGGCCCACGCCTGCGTCCCAGACCTCGGCCGGTCCGGGCAGTGTGCCGAGCGACGTCTCGACCCGCGGGGCGAGGATCGCCCACACCATCAGGAAGGCGAGGATGCCGACGAGCGGCGCGACGACGACGCGGCCGACCGTCGCAGGGTCGATGCGCCAGCGTCGTGGCACGGGTGTGGCATCGGTCGTCGACTGCTCGTCGTCCGGTGCAGCCCGGTCGTGACCGGTCGATGCCGGCGTGAGTGACTCGTTCGGCGCCGCGACGGACGTCGCCGAAGCTGGTGGCGGGTCGGCCGGCTCGGGCCGGGCCTCGGTCGAGTCGTCGAACACGGTGAGATCGTTGGACACCGGTCCTCCTTCAGGTGGGTGGGTTGGCGGATCGAGTGAGCCGGTGGGCGGGCTGGTGGGCGTCAGCCCTGGACGCCCGCGGCGGTCACGGTCTGGCCGGCCTTGAGGCCGATCGGGAGCGATGCGAGGTACTCGTTCGGTGCGCTGCCGTCGAAGACGACACCGTCGATGAAGTCGTCTTCGGGGCCGCGGAAGCCGTCGGTCTCGGGCACGTCGGTCGCTGCGATCACCCCGTCGTCGATCAGCGACTCGGCGGCCGTCAGGTAGAGGTCGGGGCGATACACCTGCTTCGCCGTGTCGACGAACCACTCGTCGGTCTGGTCCTCGGCGATCTGTCCCCAGCGCCGCATCTGGGTGAGGTACCAGATCGCGTCGGAGTAGTACGGGTACCCCGCGTAGTCGCGGAAGAAGATGTTGAAGTCGGGCGCGGCGCGGGTGTCGCCCTGTTCGAACGTGAACACGCCCGTCATCGACGCAGCGATCACGTCGAAGTCGGCGCCGACGTAGTTCGGCCGGGCGAGGATCTCGACGGCGGCCTCACGGTTGGCGTTCTCGTTCTCGTCGAGCCACTGCTGGGCTCGGATGATCGCCCGCAGCATCGCCGTGGTCGTGTTCGGATACTGCGTTGCGAAGTCCTCGCGGAGGCCGAACACCTTCTCGGGGTTCGAGGTCTTCACGTGCTGGTCGGTCGCGATCGGGACGCCGATGCCCTTGTCGACAGCGGCCTGATTCCAGGGCTCACCGACGCAGTAGCCGTCGATCGTCCCGGCTTCCATCGTCGCCGGCATCTGCGGTGGCGGCGTGACCGACAGCGGCACCTCGGCCGCGACCTCGCCGACCGCGTCGCCGGGTGTGTAGTAGCCGGGGTCGATGCCACCGGCGGCCAGCCAGTACCGGAGTTCGTAGTTGTGCGTCGAGACGGGAAAGACCATCCCCATGTTGAATTGCTTGCCCTGCTGGGCGAACTGTTCGATCACCGGGCGGAGCACCTCGGCCGAGATCGGATGCTCGGGCACGCCGTCGGCGGTCTCGGGGAGGTTCGGGCGGATGATGTCCCACACCTCGTTCGACACCGTGATGCCGTTGCCGTTCAAGTCGAGGCTGAGCGGTGCGATGAGCGGCGCCTCGGTGCCGTAGCCGATCGTTGCGGCAAGCGGCTGGCCGGCGAGCATGTGGGCGCCGTCGAGCTGGCCGCCGATCACACCGTCGAGGAGGACCTTCCAGTTGGCCTGGGCTTCGAGTTCGACGTTGAGACCCTCGTCGGCGAAGTAGCCGTTCTCCTTTGCGATGGCGAGCGGTGCCATGTCGGTGAGCTTGATGAAGCCGAGCTTGAGGTTCGGCTTCTCGACCGGCCCGCCCGGTGACGCTGCGGGCAGCGCCTCGCCGTCGTCGGACGGTGCTGCGGTGGTTGCGGTGCTGGCCTCGCTGTCGCTGCCACCGCACGCGCTGAGCGCCACACCGCCGGCGGTGATCGCGCTCAGCCCGATGAGGAGCTGGCGCCGGGAGACGACGGGCGGGACGGCGCCGGTCGGCTCACGGTCGGGAGATGAGGGGGAGCTGTTCACGACCCGCATCGTGTTCGACGCGGTTTTCGTCGTCGTTTCCCCGATGTGACATCGCGGATGCGGCGCACGCACGGCCAGCGATCGGGCCCGAGATCGCGCTCACAGCGACGGACGAACACCGAGAGGTGACCGTTTCGTGATCGTCACCACGCCGGTACGCAGGGGAAACGGCCGTCGTGTGCGATGCCGTCCATGGCACCTCATCACGTCGTCGTCGTCGGCAACGGCATGGTCGGGCAGCGATTCGTCGAGCGCCTCGTGGTGGCCGACGTCGACCGCCGCACCGTCGTCACGGTCGTCGGCGAGGAGACGCGCTCGGCCTACGACCGCGTCGCGCTGTCGAGCTGGTTCGACGGAGCGACCGACACCGACCTCAGCCTCGTCGACCAGTCGGTCGTCGCCGACCGGGTCGACTACCGACTCGGCAGCCGCGTCGAACACCTGGACACCGAGGCCCAGGTCGTCCAACTCGACTCGGGCGACCTCCTCGCGTACGACGACCTCGTGCTGGCGACCGGTTCGTCGCCGTTCGTTCCGCCGATCCCCGGCCACGACCTCCCTGGCTGCTTCGTGTATCGGACGCTCGACGACCTCGAGGCGATCGGGGCGTGGGCCGAACGAGACGGCGTGTCGAGTGGCATCGTCATCGGCGGCGGATTGCTCGGCCTCGAAGCGGCCAACGCGCTGCGCTCGCTCGGCCTCGAGACGCACGTGGTGGAGATGGCCCCGTATCCGATGCCGGCACAGCTCGGCGAGGGCAGCGGCGCGATGCTCGCGCGGTGGGTCGACGAGCTCGGCGTGCACCTGCACTGTGCAGCACGTTCGCAGCGGTT
>JBCBDK010000342.1:0-4991 GCA_038529675.1 Actinomycetota bacterium | reverse complement strand
CGCGGCGACGTCGCTCTCCACGCCGGTCGAGGTCTCGGCGTGGACCATCGCATATACGTCAGGTGAGGGATGCGCGGCGAGCATCCGCTCGATGTCGACCGGCTGGCCCCACTCGTGCTCGACGGCGACCACCTCGGCGCCGGTACGTCGCGCCACGTCGGCCATCCGACCGCCGAACACGCCGTTGACGCCGACGACGATCGTGTCGCCCTCGCCGACGACGTTGACGATCGATGCCTCCATCCCAGCCGAACCCGTCGCCGAGACCGGGAACGTCAGCGCGTTGCGCGTCCCGAACACGGTCCTGAGACGCTCGTTGGTCTCGTCGAGCAGGTCGAGGAACTCGGGGTCGAGGTGGCCGAGCATCGGCCGACCGAGCGCCTGTACCGCCTCGGGATACGGGTTGCAGGGGCCGGGGCCCATGAGAACACGGTCGGACAAGAGGCCGGCGGACGACATGGCAACGACCCTAGGTCGCGGAAGCTGAACACGGCCTCGTCGTACACTTCGTTCGTGGCATCGAGCCCCGAGCGGACGATCGGCGGGACGCCGCGGCGGCTGCAACCACCCCGTCCGCCGACGTCGAAGTTCACCCGGCTGGCGATGACCCATGCGCTGATGATGGGCGGGGACGCGGCGATGGTCGTCGCGCTCGCCGACTCGTTCTTCTTCTCGGTCGACCTCGACGCAGCTCGCACGCAGGTGATGCTCTTCCTGGCGATCAGCTTCGCCCCGTTCCTGTTCGTGGCGCCGCTGATCGGGCCGTTGATCGATCGGGTCGCGGGTGGGCGCCGCTTCATGATCCAGGCGGTCGCGGTGAGCCGAATCGTGCTGCTGATCCTGATGGCCCGTTCGATCGACGGCCTTGCGCTCTTCCCGCTCGTGTTCGCGTCGCTCGTGCTGCAGAAGACGTACGTCGTGTCGAAGTCCGCACTCGTCCCGTCGGTCGTGCGCAGCGACGAGGAGCTGGTCGAGGCCAACGCCAAGCTCGGACTCGTCGCCGGCATCGTCGGCGCGGTCATGGTCGCGCCCGCCGCGGTGCTGCTCAAGACGATCGGCCCGTCCGGCGCCCTGGGGTACGGCGTGATCCTGTTCGGGCTCGCGCTCGCGTCGTCGACCCGCCTCGCCAAGGAGGTCGTGGCCGACGACGCGCCCGACTCGGTCGAGACGACCCAGCTCCACTCCGGCCGACTGCAGATCACCGCCGTCGCGATGACCGTGCTGCGGGCGAACGTCGGCTTCTTGTTCTTCCATCTCGCGTTCTACCTGCGCGGGCTCGACAAGGGCACGTTGCTGTTCGGTGCCGCCGTCGGCCTGTCGGCGCTGGCGACGATGTCCGGCAACGCAGTGGCGCCACGACTGCGGCGGCAGATCGGTGAGCGGACGATGCTGTCGTCGGCGCTCGCCGTCAGCTGTGCGGCAGCGATGACGCTCGCGCTGCTGAGCGGGCCGATCGCCGGCGTCGTCCTCGCCTGCGTCGTGAACTTCTGCGCGGCGATCGGTCGGCTCGGGTTCGAGAGCATCGTCCAGAGCGATGCCCCGGGCGCGAATCGAGGTCGTGCGTTCGCATCGTTCGAGACCCGCTTCCAGCTCGCCTGGGCGGTTGCCGCCTTCGCCGCCGTCGCGATCCAGGTACCGGGCGACGTCGGCTATCTGATCGTCGGCTGGCTGGCGGTGGGCGCACTCGTGTACCTGCGGGTCGGCGTGCAGCGAGTGCGGACCGAGGCGACGGTCTTCGCGCGACTGCGGCGATCGGTCAGTGCCACGCGTCTGCGTGCGGGGTCGGCGGACCGGGAAGCATCAGCGGGCGACGATCGGTTGGCGACATCGCCCGACGGCGGGGGAGCAGCGTCGAACGCCGGCTCGGCGCCCGTCAGCCGAGGGCCTCGGGGCTGACCCGGGCCAGCCACAGGCCAGGTGCCTCGATCTCGTTCGGGGTGGGCATCGCCTCGGGGTTCGTGAAGAGCGGGTCGAGTCCGCGCTCGCCGGCGCGGTCGACCACGCCCTGGACGAACGCCTTGCCGCGGGCGGTCTGATCGGCGCCGAGGCGGATTCCGAGCAGGCGCTCGACGAACAGATCGTCGGGCGACGCCTCGGCGCGCCGCCGACGGACGGCTTCGGCGATCTGCAGCGCGTTCCCACCGATCAGGCGAACCGCGACGGCGTCGACCACCCAGTCGATCACGCCGATCGTCGTGGCCACCGCAGCGTCGAGTTGTGGTTCCATCGCCAGTTGCTCATCGGATCGGACTGCGCCGAGCAGGACCTCGGGGTCGTTGAACGCCGACTGGAGCGCCTCGAACGGGTTCCCCGAGGTGGGGTCGACATCGAGCGAGCCGAGTTTGTCGCCGAGTGCGTTCGGATCGGGCCGGAACGCACCGACATGGTGCTGGACGAGCGCGCGGAGGTGGTCGGCGACGTGGGGGACCGAGAACAGCGTCAGGCCCGCGAGTTCGTGTGCGAGCACCCAGAGCCGCATCTCGTCGAGCGAGATCGACCACTCGGCTGCGAACTCGTCGATCGTCGGGGGCACGAGCACGAGCGTCGGCGTCGCCCGCGGGATCGGCAGGTCGTACACCCCGAACGCCCGCCGGGCGAGGCCGCCCACCATCGAGCCGACCGCCATCCCCATCATCGCCGGCGCCATCATCTTCGACAGCCCGGCCATCATCTGGGCCATCGGATCGGACGACATCTCGTCGGGCAGGTTCGCAGCGGGGTCGTCGCCGCCCCCGAGCGACGTGGCCAGTTCCGTGAAGAGCGGTCGGTAGGCCTCGAGCGTCTCGGTCGCCCACTGCTCGGGCGTGGCGACGGTGGTGTCGACGATCGGGACCTCGACGCCCATCACGTCGGCGACGTGCGGCCGGGCGATTCCCGTCAGCTCCTCGTACTTGATGCGGACCGTCGGATCGACGTTCGGTGTCGCGGACACCGCCGGTGCGGTCGACGAGCCGCCCATCATGCCGGCGAGCCCGGCGGCGGGATCGGCCGAGGCCGAGAGGATCGCAAACTGTCGCGCGGCGTCCCAGTTGAGGGGACCCTGGCCGGCGAGCATCTTCGACAGGTCGCCGAACATCGGCATGCCGAACATGCCGAAGTTGCCCATGTCTCCGAACGGGTTGTTCTCGTCGCCGTCGCCGGGGCCGTCGCGGTCCTCGTCTGCCATGGTTCGAGGCTACGGGCGATCTGGTCGTCGCCGACGGCGGCGGTCCTCCTAGCCTCCATCGGGTGACGACCGCGGTGCTCACCGGAGCGGACGGCTGGCTCGGCCGCCGCGTGACCGAGCTGCTCGCGGCCGACGGCGACATCCGGGTCGTTCAGCTGGACACACCGCTGCACCCGTCCGGGGCGATGCCCGAGGAGCTGTTCGACGACGATCTCGACGCTGCGGACGTGATCGTCGACCTCGGCGCGAGCGACTACGACACGCGAGCCCGCCAGCGCGAGAGCGCGAGTGAGTTCGCGACGATCACGCTGGCCGCCGCCGACCACCTTGCGGTCGACCAGGTCGTGTTCGTCTCGTCGGCGATGGTGTACGGCGCGTCTCCGAACAATCCGAAGCCGCTCACCGAGGACGCCGTGTTGCGCCCCGACGTCGAGTTCGTCTTCGCGAGGCAGTTGGCCTCGGCCGAAGAGCTGGTCGAGCAATGGCGTCGCGCCCGGCCGGGACGCGTCACCAGTGTGCTGCGCCCATGTCTTGCGCTTGCCCCCGGCCGGAACTCGGCGGTCGCGACCGCGCTCGTCTCCGGGCTCGGACGCCGCTTCGCCGCCGCGGACCCGCCGAGTCAGTTCCTGCACCTCGACGACCTGGCTGCGGCGATCGTGCTTGCGGTGCGTCGGCGACTCGACGGCGTCTTCAACGTGGCGCCCGACGGGTGGGTGCCGGGCGAGCGGGTCCGGGCGTTGTCGGGTGAGCGCCCCCGCCTTCCGTTGCCCGACCGTGCCGCCGAGGTGTGGGCGGGGCTCCGTTGGCGCTTCCTGCGCGGGCCCATCCCGCCAGGCCTCGGTTCGTACACGCGTGAGCCGTGGGTGGTCACGAACGGCCGGCTGCGCCGCGAGGGCTGGGATCCGGTCGTGACGAACGAGCAGGCGTACGTCGAGGCGACCGAGGCGCCGTGGTGGACGCTCGTGTCGCCGCAGCGGCGACAGGAACTCGCGCTCGGACTCGGTGCGGCCCTCGCTGCGATGCTGGGTGTGGTCGGCGTCGTGGTCGGCCGTCGGTGGTGGCGGTCTCGTCGCGGCTGACGATGGCGTCGCCGACTTCGTGGTCGGCCGGTGACCACCGCGATCTCAGTCGGGGGAGAACCGACCGTCGACGAACGTGCCGACCATGCGGCCGGTGGCGTCGACGACGAGCGAGCCGTCGGGCGCGACGACGCGATCGATGTCGGCCCACAGCAGGTGGTACACGTGCGACGACGTGAGCAGGTGGACCGGGTCGTCCTCCGCCAGCCACGCGGCGCCCGACGCAGCGTCGGCGGTCGATGCAGCATCGACGGGTGCCGCGATGGTTCGGGGAGCGCCGGTCAGTGCGAGGCCATCGGATGACGCGATCGCCGCCCGCTCGAGGCGGACCTGGCCGATGCCGACGGCCGAGGTCGCGACGTCGTCGACCTGTACCGGCGCGGTCGGCGGGGCGACGGCGAACGGCGGCAGGGTCGTCGCCGACATCGCGACCGGGGCGGGCGTGCGACGCGGGAGCACGGTGACGGCGAGCACGGCGACGAGCGTCACGGCGACGGCGCCGGTGGCGACGACGAGCGTCCTCGTCGATCGGGTCGACGCGGTGGTCGTCGCGGGTTGGCCGACGAGTTCCGACGGGTGCCGCCACGAACGCTCGTGCGGTGGGATCGGTGCTCGCTCCACGAGCATCGCAGAGTACCCACTTCTGCGGGGTCGTCGGTCGCGTGCGAACACATCGGTCGCGCGGACGTGCCGACGGTGTCGTCGAGGCGACGTCGCATCGCCCGTTTGTGACGGGGCGGTGCGCA
>JBCBDK010000341.1:0-4991 GCA_038529675.1 Actinomycetota bacterium | reverse complement strand
ACTCGGCGGTACGTCACCAGCCTCCCCGGCACCCGGCTCGCCGTCACCGACGTTGCGAACACCGGCATCAAGATCACCGATGTAGTGACGGAGGAACAGGTCCTCGAGCGTGGGCGGTTGGCTGACCATCGACGTGATGCCGAACCCGGCGACGTGGCGCATCGTCTGGTCGAGTGCGTCCGACTCGACGTCGAAGCGCATCGCCCCGTCGAGGTGGTCGACAGCATGAACACCCCGGCACGTGTCGAGACCGGTCAGCGGACTCGCGGTCGTCACGGTCACCTGGACCGTGGACATCGCCCGCAGGTCAGCGAGCGCACCGCGCTGGACCGTCCGTCCGTCACGGATGATCGTCACCCGATCGCAGAGCTTCTCGACCTCGGCGAGGATGTGGCTGGACAGCAGCACGGTGCGACCGGCGGCCACCGCCTCGGCGATGCAGTCCTGGAAGGCAGCTTCCATCAGGGGATCGAGGCCCGACGTGGGTTCGTCGAGGAGCAGCAATTCGGTGTCGGCGGCGAGCGCAGCCACGAGCGCGACCTTCTGGCGGTTGCCCTTCGAATAGCTCCGTGCCTTCTTGCGCGGATCGAGTGCGAACCGCTCGATCAGCTCCCTGCGTCGTCGCCGGTCGATGCCACCGCGCAAGTGGCCGAGCACGTCGATGATCTCACCGCCGGTCAGTGTCGGCCAGAGCGTCACGTCGCCGGGCACGTAGGCCAACTTCTCGTGGAGCGTGACGGCATCGAGCCATGGGTCGCCACCCAGGAGCCGGACCGTCCCGGCGTCGTGGCGCAGCAGGCCGAGCAGGATCCGGATCGTCACGGTCTTGCCGGCACCGTTGGGGCCGAGGAATCCGTGGACCTCGCCACGTTCGACGTGGAGGTCGAGGCCGTCGAGCGCGCGGACGGAGCCGAAGGTCTTGACGAGGCCGTCGACCTCGATGACGGGCTCCCCAACGTGTTCGGGCATGTCCGGCGATCCCGTCGACGCTGCGTTCAGTGCAGGTAGGTGCCGAGCACGTCGCGCATCGACACGATGCCGGCGAGGGTGCCGTCCTCGCCTCGGACGAGCAGGTGACGAAGGTGGTTCTCCAGCATCTCCTCGGCGACGTCGTCCACCGCGGTCTGGTCGGTCGACCACCGCAGGTCCTCGGTCTCGATCACGTCGACGACCGTGGCTTCGAGGTCGAGATCGAGCGCGACAGCGCTCACGATGTCACGCTCGGAGACGACACCGATGACGTCCTCGTGTGAGCCGACCACCGCGAGGCTGACGTCGGCTGCCCGCATCGTCTCGGCGGCGCTTCGGACGGACACGTCGGGTTGTAGGAACACGATCTCCGTGGCCAGGAGTGCCGTGACCGAGTCTCGCCCCGGCCCGGTGTCGTCGTCGAACGGGTCGAGGCGCTCGAGTGGATCGCTGGTCGAAGCGGAACGCTGATCGCTCATGTCCCCACTGTGGCGTCAGGTGTTGGGTCACAACAGGGCCGAAGGTCTCGCCGGAGCCGGCGGAATCGCCCGGGCGGACATGGTCCGATCCCCGTGATCGAGCCAAAGGGCCCTGTCAGTCGTCGAACCGCGGACCGACACTGGATCCGTGAACACCGCAGCACCGACCGTGCTCCTCGTCGTCGCGTCCCGCCACGGCGCGACATCGGGCATCGGCCTCGCGATCGCCGACCGTCTGAGCGAGCGTGGTCTTCGCACGATCACGGTCACCCCGGACGACGTCATCGACGCCCTCGATGCCGATGCAGATGCAGATGCAGATGCCGATGTCGTCGATGCCGTCATCGTGGGCAGCGCCGTGTACCTGGGTCACTGGTTGAAGCCGGCCGTGCAGTTCCTGGAGCAGCACGCCGGCGCGCTCCACCGCCGGCCGGTGTGGCTCTTCAGCAGCGGCCCCCTCAACGACCACCCGCAGGCCCTCGAAGGCCTCGACGCACCGTACGTGCAGCATCTGCTCGACATGTCCGGCGCACGGGAACACCGTGGCTTCCCGGGCTGCCTGGACTGGAGGTCGCTCGGGCCGGTCGAGGCGTTCGTGGCGCACGCCGTTCACGCCCCCGGTGGTGACCACCGCGACTGGTCCGAGATCCGTGGATGGGCCGACCGGATCGCCGCCGACCTCTCGGGTGGGTCGGGCGGATCGGGCGACACGGCGACGGCGGCATAGGACGCCCAGGTCCAATCGGTCGAAGCGGTCGCCTGGAGGGGCAGATGATGGCGTTCAGGAAGGACGAACGATGACAGCGATGGTGCCGGCAGAGATCGTCGGGGTACGCCTCGACCCGGTGAGGGGAGCGTCGGCCGTCGTGCTCGGCCCGACCGGTGATCCGACGCGGGTCCTGCCGATCGCGATCGGGTCGGCGCAGGCACACTCGATCGCCAGCGCACTCGCACGTCGAGCGGCACCGCGCCCGAACACCCACGACCTCACCGCGTCGTTGATCGCCGCCGCAGGGCTCCGTCTCGACGAGGTCGCCGTCACCGAACTGCGCAACGGCATGTTCTCCGCCGAGGTGTTCGTCGAGTCCGCCGACGGCATGTCGTCGTTGTCGGCCCGACCGAGCGATGCGATCGCCCTCGCCGTCAGGATGGACGCACCGATCTTCGTCAGCGCCGACGTGATGAACGAGGCGGGTGTCCACGTCGACCGTGCATCGCCCGACGTGCTCGACGACGAGGAGATCGACCGGGTGGTCGAGGAGTTCCAGCAGTTCCTCGACCACGCCTCTGCCGCCGATTTCGCCGACGACTCGTCGAACGACGGTTGAACGGAGGCAGCGTGCGCCGGCGCCGACAACGTCCCGACACCGCGGTCCGCTTCGCCGATCGCCGCAACGCTGGTCGACGACTGGCAGCACAGGTCCGCGCCGCGATCAACGGTCGGTCCCCGATCGATCGAGACGCGCTCGTGTTCGGTCTCCCGCGCGGTGGAGTCCCCGTCGCCGCCGAGGTCGCACGGTCGCTCGACGCGCCGCTCAGCATCGTTGCGGTCCGCAAACTGGGGGCGCCGTCTCGGCCCGAGCTGGCCATCGGCGCAATCGGTGAGCACGGGGTTCGCATCGTCGACGACGATTTGATCCGCCGACTGGGTGTGACCGATGCTCAACTCGACGAGATCGAGCACCGCGAACAGGCGGCGATTGCCTCCCAGGTGCTGCGATTTCGCGACGGGCGACCGCTGACGTCGCTCGACGGTCATGTCGTGATCGTGGTCGACGACGGCATCGCGACCGGGGCGACGGCGAGGGCGGCCTGTGAGGTCGTGCGCCACGCCGGCGCCGACCGGGTCCTGCTCGCAACTCCGGTCGCTCCGCTCGACTGGGTCGACCGACTGGCCGATGCCGCCGACGAGTACCTGGCGGTCGAGACGCCCGATCCGTTCGGTGCCGTCGGGGCCTTCTACGAGGACTTCGGTCAGACCGACGACGCCGAGGTCGTTCGCTTGCTCCGTCACGCTGCGGAGCGTCGGGCGCCGTAGCCGATCGCGTCGACCCTGGTGACCTTGGACCCTCCCGGCCCGTGGCGTGGGGGCGGACGATGGTCCTGAGTAGCGACCCGCGAACAGGAGCACGATCGAGATGCAGGCCAACGTCGGAGACGAGATCATCATCGTCGGCCACGAGGTCGGCCGACCTCAGCGCTCCGGTGAAGTCCTCGAGGTGCGCGGCGACGACGGCGGACCCCCCTACGTCGTGCGCTGGGACGACACGGGTCGAACGACGATCCTCTACCCGGGGAGCGACGCCCACATCAAACACCTCGTCCGGCACCAGTGCGGCTCGCCCGCCGATCTGGCGTCCTGCTGAACGAGCCACTGCACCACTGAGAGCACCATCGAGAGGAGCGTTTCGTGTCCACCCCCAGCACCCACACCACGAGCGACGGCGGGACCGCCGTCCTCGATGCAGCAACGGTGCCGACCGCCGCGCTGCGCGACGTCGGCAGCGACGACGTCGCGCTGGTCGGCGGCAAGGGCGCCAACCTCGGCGAGATGCTCGGCACCGGCTTCCCGGTTCCCGATGGCTTCGTGGTGACCGCCGCGGCATTCGTCGACGTCGTCGCCGCCAATGCCTGCCGAGAGGAACTCGCCGAGTTCACGCGCGCGGCTGCGGTCGCGTCGCCGGGCGAACTCGAAGAGATCGCTGCCGCTGCGCGTGCCCTCGTCCGCGAGTGTGAGGTGCCCGACGACCTGGTCGCCGAGGTGACCAGCCGGTACGCCGAGCACTGCGGGGGCCGCCGAGTCGCCGTGCGGTCGTCCGCGACGGCGGAGGACACTGCGGAGACGTCGTTCGCGGGCATGAACGAGTCGTTCACCAACGTCGGGGCCGACGAGTTGATCGACCGGATCGTCGATTGCTGGGTGTCGCTGTACGGCGACCGCGTGGTCGCGTACCGGGCCGAACGGGGCTTGACCGACGAACCGCAGATCGCCGTCGTCGTTCAATCGATGGTCGACTCCGATCGCTCGGGTGTCATGTTCACCGCCGACCCCTCCGACCGCGATCGCCTCGTCATCGAGGCAGCGTTCGGTCTCGGCGAGGTCGTCGTGTCCGGCGCCGTCGAGCCCGACACCTATCGTGTCGATCGGGAGACGGCCAGCGTGCGCGAGCTGCGGATCGGGCACAAAGACGCTCGCATCGTGTCGACCGACCGGGGTGATCGCCATGAGACGCTCGACGAGGCGCACGCATGGCGGCGGGTCCTCTCCGACGACGAGATCGCCCGAGTGGCGTCGGTCGGCCTCGACATCGAGCGCCACTACGGCTCCCCTCAGGACATCGAGTGGAGCTACGAGGGCGAGGAGTTGTTCATCGTCCAGTCCCGCCCGATCACGACGCTCGACGACGTCGAACCCGGCGACGACGAGCCGATCCTGCGCGGATTGGGTGTCGGTGCCCGCTCCGCGAGCGGCCCGGTTCGGGTCCTCGACTCGCCGAAGGACGGCCGCCGTCTCGTCGATGGCGAGGTCCTGGTGGCGACGAT
>JBCBDK010000340.1:0-4994 GCA_038529675.1 Actinomycetota bacterium | reverse complement strand
TGCCGGCGCTCACGCGTTCGCCTCCTCGGGCTCACCAGAGCCGTCCATCGGGTTGGTGTCGTCAGTCGTCCGACGTGCGTTCCACTCCTCGTAGATCGAGGCGGCGATCACGCCGGCCAGCGCCCCGATCACGATGCCGAGCCGATCGCGCAGGCCGACCGCGACGAGCGAGACCACACCGCCGACCGTCGCAGCGATCGCCGCGGGAATGCGGTCGACGGCGAACATCGCCAGGCCGGCGAACATGATCGCCGCGGCGTAGTCCAGGCGCCAGGAGTCGGGCACCACCGAGCCGACCACGAGGCCGAGCGGGACGACGGCGTTCCAGATCAGCCAGAAGGCGACACCGATCGTGAGGTAGTAGCGGCGGAACGACGCCGGCTCGCGTTCGGACTGCATCGTGGCGAGCGCGAACACCTGATCGATGAGCACGTATGGCCCGATCCATCTCATCCACCGCGGCTGATGACGGAACGTCGGCGCCAGCGCAGCGCTGTACATCAGGTGCCGGGAGTTGATGACGAGGACCGCCGTGAGCACCGCCCAGAACGACGCCGGGCCGGCGAGCGTGATGAGCGCGAGCTGCGACGCCCCGGCGAAGACGATCTGCGACGACGCAACCCCGGCCCACGTAGGCAGCTCCGACGTGCCGATCGCGACACCGACGATGAACCCGAACGGCACGGCCGGGACGGCGACCGGCGCCATGTCGGCGAGCGCCTGACGGTCGGGTCGCAGCGAGATCGCCATCGGCGGAACGGTACCGACTCGACCACGCCGCGGACCGCTCCGATTCGGCCATGGGTGGTGGTCCCGCCGCCAGGCTCGGCGGCCGGGGGTACGTGATGTGGACGGACGGTCGGATCGTCGGCGAACCACCCGTCGCCCCTGGTCAGGTGGCATGATCGGGCGGGTGCCGGCCGAACCCGCAGCGATCGAGCTGCTCGAACGTCCCGACGTCGGTCGAGTCGTGGAGCGTGCGCGCAAGGTCCGCCTCGGCGACGTCGACCGAGTCGGACGACTGCGACTCGACGCAACCGCTCGCTACCTCCAAGACATCGCCACCGACGACGCCGACGATGCCGGGCTCGACCGTCGCTTCGGCTGGCTCGTCCGCCGCACGCTCGTTCGCCTCGATCAGCCGGCGACACTGGGGGAGCAACTGCAACTCGCCACCTGGTGCACCGGAATCGGCCGGAGTTGGGCCGAGCGCCGGACCGAGCTCCGCGGTGACAAGGGAGCGGCCATCGACACGGTCAGCCTGTGGGTGCAGATCGACGTCACGACCGGCCGCCCGGCGACGATCGGTGATGACTTCACGGCCGCCTACGCCGAGGCGTGCGATGGCCGCCGGGTCTCGGCGCGTCTGGCGCTCGGCGCTGGTCCTGACGACGACTCGACCGAGCGGCCGTGGACGGTCCGGTCCATCGACCTCGACCCGTTCGACCACGTCAACAACGCGGCAACGTGGGCGATCGCCGAGGATGCGTTCGATCTCGGGGAGCGTCGGGGCATCGCTGAGCTCGAGTACCCGCAGCCGATCAACGCGGACGCCGACCATCGCCTCGCCGTCCATGGGGACCAGTGCTGGCTGATCGAGAACGGGACCGTCGCAGCGGTGTCGCGCTGGACGCCCGCGAACTGAGTCCGGCCCGCGCCGAACCCGCAGCGGGGGGGCCTCAGCGGAGCAGGAATCGTGCGCCGTCGACGGGAGGGATGACCGTGCCGATGCGCGCCGCCGTGTGGCCGGTCGCGGCAAGCTCGGCGATGACCGAGTCGACCTCGGCCGGATCGACGCCGAACACGAGGCCGCCCGACGTCTGTGAATCGGCCACGAGGAGCTGGCGGAGCTCGTCGTGATCGCCGGCGTCGAGGTGCTCGCGACCCCACGCGAGATTGCGGCGGCTGCCGCCCGGCATGATGCCGGCGGCCGCGTGATCGACCGCACCGGGTAGGAAGGGGAGGTCGTCGAACCCGACCTCGACCGAGACCGATGACTCGAGCGACATCCGCCCGAGATGGCCGAGCAACCCGAAGCCGGTCACGTCGGTGCACCCGGTCGCACCGGCTCCGGTGGCGAGCCGGCTGGCCATGTCGTTGAGTCGCGTCATCGACGCCACGGCCGCCTCCGCCTCGGCGTCGGATGCGGTGCCCGCCTTGATCGCAGTCGTCAGCACACCCACGCCGAGCGGCTTGGACAGGATCAGCACATCACCGACACGCAGCCCTCGATTGGTCAGGATCCGATCGGGGTGGACTTCGCCTGTGACCGCCATGCCGTACTTGGGCTCGGGGTCGTCGACCGTGTGGCCACCCGCGACGACGAAGCCGGCCGCGGCGGCGATGTCGTCGCCGCCGGCCAGGACCTCGGCGAGCAGCTCGCTCGACAACGCATCGGTGTTCCACCCGACGAGGTTCAGCGCGAACAGCGGACGCCCGCCCATCGCATACACGTCGGAGACCGAGTTCGCCGCCGCCACCCGACCCCAGGTGCGCGCGTCGTCGACCACCGGCGTGATGAAGTCGGCGGTGGAGATCAGCGCCCGATCGGCGTCGAGCTGCCATACCGCGGCGTCGTCACCGGAGTCGGCACCGACGAGGAGTTCCGCCGGATGGTCGTGTCGCAGATGGCGCACGACGTGCGCCAGCTCGCCCGGGGCGAGCTTGCAGCCTCAACCAGCGCCATGGCTGAACTGGGTCAGACGTGTCGTCGTCGGTTCATCGCTCATCGGTCACCCCCTCCTGAATCGGTCGTGGTCGGTGCGCACATCGGCTGCAACCCCGGAGGCGCCGAACCGATTCCGTCGGGTCACGTCGTCGGCTCAGATGCCGTAGACGTCGGCCACGTTGGCCGTCAGGTAGCTGAGGAACGCGTCGCTCGACAGCGGCTTGCCGGTCGCCTGCTCGACGATCTCACCGGCGGTCAGGTGGCGCCCGTGACGGTGGACGTTGTCGCGCAGCCAACCCAGCAGCGGTTCGAACTCCCCGGCCGCGAGCTGGTCCTCGACGCCACCGAGCGCAGCGCTCGCAGCATCGAACAACTGGGCGGAGATCAGGTTGCCGAGGGTGTAGGTCGGGAAGTAGCCGATGCCGCCCATCGCCCAGTGGATGTCCTGCATCACGCCCTCGGCGTCGTTCGACGGGCGGATGCCGAGCAGCTCCTGGTAGGTCTCGTTCCAGAGTTCGGGCAGGTCGGCGACGTCGATCACCTCGCCGATCATCCGGCGTTCGATCTCGAAGCGGGCGACGATGTGCAAGTTGTAGGTCGCTTCGTCCGCCTCGACTCGGGTCATGCTCGGGGTGACGGTGTGCAGCGCGGGGAAGAGCTGGTCGACCGTGACGTCGGAGGTGGTCGGCAGATGCTCGTGAAGCAGCGGCAGCGCCCACTGCCAGAACGCACGTGAGCGACCGACCTGGTTCTCCCAGAGCCGGCTCTGACTCTCGTGAATACCGAGCGACACCGCGCTCCCGAGCGGCGTGCCGGCCCACTCGGTCGGTAGTCCCTGCTCGTACATCGCGTGGCCGACCTCATGCATGACGCCGAACAGGCCGGGGCGGAAGTCGTCGGACTCGGGGCGCCAGGTGATCCGGACGTCGCCGGGACCGAACCCGGTCGTGAACGGGTGGGCAGAGGCGTCGAGTCGCCCGGCCTCGAAGTCGTACCCGATGGCCTCGGCGATCGTCCGGCCGAGCGCCTCCTGCTGTTCGTCGGTGAACGATCCCCTCGTCGGCGACTCGTCGACGACGACCTCGCTGGCGGCGGCCGCCTTCGCGAGCGGAGCGAGTTCGTCGCGCAGCGCGGTGAGCAGCGGTGCGAGTTCGGCCTCGGTCGAGCCCGGTTCGTACGCGTCGAGCAGCGCGTCGTACGGACGCTCGGCGATGCCGGCCTCGACCAGGGCTGCGGCCTGCTCCTTCGTGAGCGCGATCGTCTCGGCGAGTGCCGGTGCGAACGCGTCGAAGTCGTCGTCGGCCTTGGCCCGCTGCCACGTCGCGAGTGCGTTGCTCTGGTGGGCGGCGATCCGCCGGGCGAGGTCACCCGGAATGGCGCTCGCCCGCGTGACCTCCCGCTGGGCTTCGCGGATCTGCGCGGCGGCGACCTCGTCGAGTTCGCTGCCGGCGGCGCTCGCCAGCGCTTCGGCGAGTGCCGGGTCGGTCAGACGTTCGTGATGGAGACCGGCGAGCGTGGAGAGAGCCGCCCCGCGCGACGCCTGGCCCTTCGGCGGCATCTTGGTCTCCTGGTCCCAGGACAGCACCGCCGCCGCGGCGCCGATCGAGGTGATGTCTGCCCAGCGGGTCAGTACGTCGTCGAGCGGTGAGGGGTCGAGGACGGGTGTCGTCATGGCACCGCAGGGTACCGAGCCCGGCGAACGGCCGTCCGGCTCAGCCGGCGGCGAGACTGCGACAGATCGCGAGCATCTGGTCAGCGACGGTTGCCGCGTCGGCGTCGGACCACTCCTCGTCGATCGAGTGCTGGGTGCCGGCGGTGCACTGGAGCGAGATGTCGCCGGCGATCGTTCGGGCGGATTGGGCCGACCCGAAGGCGATCGAGTCGACGTCGCTCACCGACGGCGTCGCGTACGTGAACCACGAGAACGCGTCCTCGTCGGCCTGATCGAGCACGGTGATCGTGCCGTTGATCTCCTGGAATGACTCGACCAACCCGGACGCGTCGGTCGCGACCGGGGTGGCGATGATGCTGACGCGCGTGTCGCGCTCGCCGAACTCGGCGTCCGGATCGGTCCAGGTCTGGTTGATGTCGGACGAGAACTCCGAGACGTCGAATCCGGCGGGGAGCGAGATGGTGTAGTCGAGCACCGTGTCACTCGACAGCACACTGATCTGACCGTTCATCGGCTCGAGCGCCGCGGCGTCGCCGCCGCCCTCTTTGGACCCTGCACCCGCCTCGCCGGTGCCGTCGCCATCGGTGTCGTCGCCATCGACTCCAGCGTCATCGTCGCCCGGTGCGTCGGACGCGTCGTCGGAGCCGCCCGAAC
>JBCBDK010000339.1:0-5015 GCA_038529675.1 Actinomycetota bacterium | reverse complement strand
GAGCGCGCGCTACGTCGACCGACGATCCCTGCGCCGCTCGACCGCAGCGTCGTCGAGCAGCTTTCCCATCACGAGTTCGTCGAGCTGGACACCATCGACGGCGATCGCATGACGCTTGCGACCTTCCAGTTCGAAGCCCACTCGCTCGTAGAGCGCGATCGCTGGCTCGTTGTTCGACATCACGGTGAGTTCGAGCCGCGTGAGGCCGAGGGTCGTCGCCCACGTCTCCAACCTGTCGAGCAACGCGGTGCCGATGCCGCCGCCTCGATGCTGCTGCGTGACCGCCATCGTGAAGTCGGCGCGGTGACGTACCCGAACGGGCTGGCCTCGGTGGGCGACGAGGAAGCCGACCAGTACTCCACCCACCACGGCGACGAGCCGCAGTCGATCGTGGTCACCGTGGGACGCGAGTCCGGTCCGGATGTCCTCGGCCGAGACCTGCCGCTCACCCGGCTCCCACATCAGGAAGCGGGACTCGTCGTCGATCTCACGCAGGAGGCGGACGTAGCGGTCCCCATCGTCCGCCTCGAGCTGCCGGATCTCCATCGTCGTTCCGGAAACGAACTGGCGTTCAGCCGAACAGGACGACGACCCCGGCGATGCCGAGCAAGAGTGCCGCCAGCGCAGCGACCGCGGCTCGGTCGCCCGACCTCGGCGTCATCGACGGCCCACCCCCGCCGCGGTCGGCCGCAACGCGGCGCTGCATCTGTGCGTTTCCGCTCCGAAGTGCACGGGTTCCTCCAGTCGGTGGGTCAGACTTCGACGCGAGGAGATGACGTCCTCGCATGCCGGTCGATGCACACCCACACTACGGCCTCGCGTCGGCGCCGCCGGGGTCGGCGGATGATGTCGGTGGGAGCGCCGACCTCGGGGGTGGGCCACGCGTTCGGCCAAGGGGTCCATTCGTTGAGCGCAGCCGGCAGACCGTGTGGTCGCTACAGCACTCGACTGGTGATGACGACGATGCGCGCGAGCCGAACGGTGCCGAGCGCGAGCGCCACGTAGGCGAACAACTGTGTCAGCCGGACCGGCCCGTCGCGGTAGTCGAGCAAGAGTCCGAGCACCCCCGCCAACGCGAGCAGCGAGAAGGTGGTCATCAAGAGCCGACTCACCGAACGGGCGGCAGGAGTCGTGAACGCCAGCGCCATACCGACTGCGACGAACAGCATCCCCCCGATGCCCATCACGGCGTAGAACGTGGCTCGGGCACCTTCGGTGATGCCCGGCGACGTCGGGCCGGCAGAGAGCCCCACGCCGCTCAGCGGGTCACCGACGGCAGTGACGTTGAGGTTCACGACCACCACCGCGACGGCGACGGCAATGATCCAGTCGACCCAGGGAGCAACGCGTTCCACGACGGCAGCCATGGGCAACTGTCGCGCAGTCCCACGCAGGCCGTCTTCGAATACTGGCGGTCGGACCGTGGTTCGATCCTGTGAAGATCGTCTCCATGGGATTTCGGGAGCAAGGAATCGAGCCACCGGAGGGGTGCAGCGGTGACGGATTCGTCGTTCGACCGCTGCTGCCATCGGACGTCGAGCTGGACTACGACGCCGTCATGTCGAGCCGTGAGTTCCTCTACCACTGGGAGCAGGATCCGCCGTATCCGCCGCCGGACTTCTCGGTCGAGGGCAACCTCGTCGACCTGGAGCAGATGCACGACGCTCACCGAGCTGGCTCTCGGTACACCTACACGGTCATGAACACCGACGAGACGGAGGCGCTGGGCTGCATCTATCTCCTGCCGAACGACGACCGGTTGTACCGAACCGCCCAGGTGACGTCGCTCGACGGCACCGACCTGTCGTCGGTCGACGCCACGGTGTCGTTCTGGGTTCGAGTCTCCACGTGGGACGACGGCCTCGAGCGTGTGGTGCTCGCGGCGGTGCTCGATTGGCTCCGTGAGGAGTGGTCGATCGAGCGGCCCGTGGTGATCACCAACGAACACCTCGAGCATCAGATCACGTCGATCGAGTCACTCGGCCTGACCCGACGCTTCACCTACGACCGCGACAAGGACATGTACACCTCGTACGCCTACGCCTGAGCAATGCGACCGAGCGGACCCCGAGGCGCTCGCAGCTCACGCCGACCGTGTTGCGATCGAGGTCGTCTGACCGTCGAGCGATATGGAGCATCTGCGAGCGCATCGGTGCCGTACTGGAACCGTGCGTTGATGGTGGGTCGGACGTCGATACGGAGTGGGGTCAGGGTCGCGCATCGGGCGCCGAGTCGAAATCGACAGGTCGCCGAGGGCTCGTCCTTCGTAATCTGCGGACCGTGCCCTCCGTGTCGACTCTGTTGCCGTTCGTGGCTGCGTCGTTCGTGCTGCTCGTCGTTCCAGGCCCGGCCGTGCTCTACATCCTGGCCCGGAGCAGCGCACAGGGGATCAGAGCCGGCCTCGTGTCGATGGTCGGAGTACACGTCGCTTCGATCGTTCACGTAGTCGCCGCTGTGGTCGGCCTCTCCGCGATCGTTGTCGCGTCCGCCACCGCGTTCAGTGTCGTCAGATGGGTTGGAGGCGGGTACCTGATCTATCTCGGCACGAAGACGATCCTGACCGCTCGACGCTCGGTGGCAGCCGGCACCTCTGGTGTGACCCTCCGACCCGATCGGCAGCTGTTCACCGAGAGCTTCATCGTGAACCTGTTGAACCCGAAGGTCGCGTTGTTCTTCCTTGCGTTCTTGCCGCAATTTGCCAGCCAAGAGCGCGGCCCCGTGTGGTTCCAGCTGCTGGTGCTCGGGGTCGTCTACGTCCTGCTCGGAGTGGTCACCGACGGCGTCTATGCGATCGTCGGCGGAACGATTGGACACCGCGTGCTGACAGCGACGCGAGCGAGATCATCAGTCCCGAAGCTCGTCGAAGGTGGTGTGCTCGTCAGCCTCGGCTTTCTCACGCTCGCCGTCCCTCAGCGCCGAACCTCACCGAGCGCATAGGCCACACCCATCGCTCGCCCGTCCAATGAGCCGTCGTCAACCGAAGTGCGCCGAGGGCCGGGGTCAGGTGTTGGTGGTGGCGATGGCGACGGCGGCTCGTGAGGTCTCGGCTGCGATGCGGTCGGGTGTGAAGCCGGGGTCGAGGCGGCTGCTCCACGAGGCGAGCTCGACGGCGCCGTGGGTGAGTGTCCAGATCAATAGCGCTCGCCGCTGGGCATCGGCGTCGTCGAGGTCCGCGTTCATCGACGCAACGACGCAAGTAAGTCGATCGAAAGTGGCGGTTGCGGCGGTCGTCGTTTCGGGGGACGCGCTGTGCTCGGCGTCGGTGACCATGGTGAACATCACCCGGTACAGGTGCGGATGCTCGGCGGCGAAGCCGAGGTACGCCAGGATGAGCCGGTCGAGATGATCGCCGCTGTCGACCGCGTGTTCGACCTCGTCCTGGACACGGCCCAGTTCGGTGAACCCATGGCGGGCAACGGCGTCCAGGAGGGCGGTCCGGTCGGCGAAGTGGTGGTAGAGCGCCCCGGCTGACACGCCGATCGTGCGAGCCAGCGCCCGCACCGACAGTCCAACCCCGCGACCGCGCTCCACCTCACCGAATGCAGCGGCGATCGCGGCGGTGCGCAGGTTGCCGTGGTGTTGGCCGACCGTCCGCGACGCCATGCTCTGAGTCGATCACCGTTCAACACTCGACGCAACACGCGGCTATGTTGAACACTGATCAACAGTCGTGGAGGAGCGAATCGATGACCACTCAACACATTGACACCGGGCGACGTGTCGCCAGCGCTGAGTTCACCATCGACGGCCAGGTCGTCACCGTGCACGCACTCCAGACGGGCACGGTCACGATCAAACGCAGCCACCACACCTGCTGCCTGCCCGAACGCACCCCGCTCGCAGCGAGGTTTGCGGCGATCCTCGCCGACCCCCGTTTCGCTGATCCGATGCCGATCTGGACCTACGCGATCGAACATCCCGACGGCGTTTTCGTGGTCGATGCCGGTGCCGAGCCCGGCTACAACGACCGATCCACCTGGGCACCCGACCAGGCGGCGCGGCGGCTACTGCAGAGCTTCATCCGGCTTGCGGTCACCGACGACGAGACGCTGCCCGCCCGGCTCGGTCAGGTCGGCCTCGACCCCGCTGCGGTCACAGCGATCGTCCTCACCCACCAGCACATCGACCACACCGCCACCGTGCCGGCGTTCCCGGAGGCTGACATCTGGACCACGCTCGCCGAAGATCGAGCCCAACGCACGACCGGTGCCTGTCACTGGCGCTGGCGCAACGACACCACCTGTGTCCGGCACGTGGACGTGGAGGGCCGACCCGACGAGTTCGGCGCCACCGTCGCGTTGACGAACGACGAACGTCTCCGCGCCATTCACACACCGGGCCACACACCCGGCTCGGTGAGCGTCGTCCTCCATGCCGACCAGGGTGAGGTGTGGTTCAGTGGCGACACGTCGTTCACCGCCGAGTCGATGAACCCTGCAGCCCCGACCGCCGGCGTGCACACCGACATGGCCAAGGTGCGAGACCTCCACACCCGCCTCCAAGACCGTTGGCTGATCCTGCCGTCTCACGACTGGACCGTCCCTCAGCGCCTCGCCGACGCAAGCACGACGAGCCCCTCACCACGCTGACAACACACTGCGTACGCGCACATCGACAGCGGCCGAGAGCGACGACGGCCGCCCTGGATCCGGCAGGAGGCGCACGCCGACCCGAGCGACAACGCGCGTCGAGCCTCGAGGGTGCTGAAACGCACGCGCGGCGCCGGCTCGACCTGACCTACATCCGGCGCCTTACGTATCCCCGATGCACTCGATATCTCACGGTGGGTGCGTACTGGGAAACGCGGGTCGTGCTTTCGACCCGGGTGCGACGCAGCGCCGACCGCCGAGGTGCGAGCTCAGATCGCTGCGGCGCTGGCCGATGCGATCGCACGCATCGTGGACCCCACTCCCGAGGTCACGTCGGCGACGAAGGCACGGCGTCGTGCCCGAGCGGCCGAGCTCACCGAGGTCGCCGGCGCGATCGAGCGGCGCCGGCACGCTCGAAACGGCCAC
>JBCBDK010000338.1:0-5016 GCA_038529675.1 Actinomycetota bacterium | reverse complement strand
CGAGCGAGTTCGGGGACGACAAGGAGGTCGCGTCGTTCTTCGCCACCGATCAGCTCACGGCCCGGGTGCGCGAACTCGCCGACGAACTCGACGAACTCGACGACGCCGGTCGTGCCGCCGAAGTCCGCGGCGGCTTGCGCGACGCGATGGAGTCGGCCCGCCGACGCATCCGCGACAAGGCAGCACTCGAGTCCGACGACGGCGCGGTCGTGCTCGGCGGCGCCCGGCTCGCCCCGAACACCCAACCGTTCGAGATGGTGCTGTCGAGCCGCGACGACGAGACACAGGCCGGTGTCGCAACCACGGTCAGTGCGACGATCACCGCCACCGACTTCGCCGTCGACGTCACCGCTGAGCTCGCCGAGTTCACCGACCTCCTCGGTCGACCGTATCCCTCCGAGATCGCCGGGACCGACGGCGTGTCGCGGAGCGAGTATCTGGCGTGGGCCGTGCTCGATGCGGCCGACCGCCAGCCGGGCGGTTTCGGCGCGTTGCTCACCGCAGCTGCCAACCCGACCGCGATCGCCGAGATCACCCGGGGCGAGGCCGAGCGCCGACACGGCGACGGGTATCAACGCGGCGTCCACGACGACGACGCCGCCCGCATCGTGGCCGCCATCGCGCCGGCGCTCGAGGCGGAACCGCTCCTCCGCTTCACCGGCAAGGTCCGCGCGCTCGCGCGACTCTGGATCAGCGCAGGGGCGGGCACGGCCGGCGCGGTCGAGGGCGGCAACGTCGACACGGTTGGCGCGGGCGGCAGGGTCGACACGGTCGGCAACCTCGACAGAACGAGCACAGGCCGCAAGGTCGACACGGTCGGGAACCTCGACAGAACGAGAACAGGCGGCAATGCGGACGCGCCTGCCGCGCTCGACGCGTGGGTCGCCAAGGCGCGGGCGGCGGTCACGGCCCGGGCACGCCTCGGTGCCGTCGCACCGACGGAGCGACTCATCGACGAGGTCGTCGACGCACTGACCACGTTCGTGGAGGCGTCCACGGCGCCCGCCGATCACGCCTCGGTGTTCGGTCCGGTCGAGGTGCGCCGTGCCGCCGAGTACGTGAGCGCCGAAGTCGCCACCGGCGCCGACGTGATCGTGTCGTCGTCCGCACGAGCCCTGACCGACGAGCTCCACGCCGACCTCGGCACCGACGGCGTGGACGAGCTGACCGAGGCGCTCGCCGGCGAGCCGGACGCGATCGAGCGGTTCGTGCTCGCCCGCGACTGGGTCGCGGCCTTCGTCGCTGCGGACGAGTCGCGCGCCGACCGCCGGTTCGACGTCGACGAAGCGGCTGCGACACTCGCCGCACCGGGCGTGACCGACCGGGTGGTCAACCAGGGCGGTGCGATCACGATCACCGGGTTGGTCGCCGACCACCCTCGAATCGTCGACGGCACCTTGGTCACCCGGACCGACGAACTCGCCGGCGGCGCCGGCCGGCTCTTCACCGAGATGAGCGATCGCTGGCCGAGATACCAGGACGCTCGACGCCGCGTGGTCGAGGTACAGCGCGACCGGATCCGCCTCGACGAGCACCGCCCGTCGGTGATGGCCGGGTTCGTCCGCAACACGCTCATCGACTCGGCGCTCCTCCCGCTGTTCGGACCCAACCTCGCCCGCCAGATCGGCACGGTCGACCCAACCGACGTGGCTCGGCAGGGCTTGCTCGTCGTCGTCTCGCCGCCCGGGTATGGCAAGACCACGCTGATGGAGTGGATCGCTGATCGACTCGGTCTCTTGATCGTCAAGGTCAACGGCCCGGCCCTCGGCCAGGACACGACCAGCCTCGACCCGGGCGACGCGCCGAACGCGGCCGCTCGAGCGGAGGTCGAGAAGATCAACCTCGCGTTCCGGATGGGCCGCAACGTGATGCTGTACCTCGACGACATCCAGCACACGTCACCCGAGCTGCTGAGCCGGTTCATTCCGCTCGCCGACGCGACCCGGCGGATCGAAGGTGTGGCCGACGGCGTGCCGACCACCTTCGATCTCAAGGGCAAGCGGTTCTGCGTGGTGATGGCCGGCAATCCGTACACGACCGGCGGCGGCCGCTTCGAGATGCCGGACATGCTCGTCAACCGGTCCGACGTCTTCAACCTCGGCGACGTCTCGGGCGAGCATGAGGAGGCCTTCGCCCGGTCGTACATCGAGAACTCGCTCACCGCGTGCCCCCCGGTGGCACCGCATGCGTCGAAGTTGCTCGACGATCTCGGTGCGGTGCTCGAGATGACCGACGGGCGACGACCGGTCGACGCGAGCGGACTCGAGCACGTGTGGGACGGTGCCGAACTCGATGCGACCGTTCGGTCAGTCACCATGCTCCGACGTGCCCAGCGGGTGCTGCTCGCGGTCAACGACGCGTACATCGCGTCGGCGGCCACGGCCGACGAGGATCGCACCGCACCGCCGTTCCTGCTGCAGGGCTCGTATCGCAACATGGCCCGCATCGCCGCCCGGGTCGTGCCGGTCATGACCGAGTCGGAACTCGACGCCGTGGTCGACGACCACTATGCATCCGAAGCCCAGACCCTCACAGACCGAGCCGAACAGAACCTCCTCGCGTACGCCGCGCTGACCGACCGCCAGACCAGCGAGCAGCGCGCCCGGTGGCAGGAGATCCTGGACCGTGCAGCCGCTCGCGCGGCCGCTGCCGACGGGGTGGGTCGTGTCGTCGACGCCATCGACCGGCTCACCGGCGCCACGCTCCACGATCCCGACGCCGCCGGCCCCTGAGCCGGCCGGCGACTCGTCCTCGCCCCGGGCCGCTCACGATCGGACTGACCGAGTGGACTCGATACCGGCCGCCGGAAACGCTGGTATCGCGCGAAACGCCTGGTCAGGGACCCGTCGGGTGACTGTGACACCCCTCGTTCATGATGAAGGTATGAACACGAACGAGCTCCTCTCCACCACGGCCGAGCCGGTCGCCGGTTCGGGCGACGAGCCGGTCGTCGACCCGACCGGCCAGCTCCGGCTCCTCCCGCCTGATCCCGGTCTGCGCGAGTCGACCGTCCACGCCCGGTTTCGACTCAGCAAGACCACGCGCGAGCGCGGGATGCGCCACGTCGCCGAGATCCGGGCGCAACTCGCCGCCTCCAAGGCAGCGCGTGAGGCGGGGCACGCCGGCGAGCGCAGCGGCAACATCGTCTCGCTCCCGCCCCGTCGGCAGCCCGCCGCCTGAGCGTCGCACCATCCACCACCGGTCGCCGGTCGGTGGACACCCGGCGCCGAAGTGTGGTGCGCTCAGTCGGCGGCGGGTGAGAGGTCGCGGACGGCCTGCCAGTGGTCGAGGTCGGGGTCGAGGGGCAGGATCGCGAGCGAGCTGGTCGTCACGCCGTGGTCGAAGTACGACTGGATCTTCGCCCGGCACTCAGCAGGCGAGCCGTGCACGATCAGGTCGTCCACGACCTGGTCGGGAATCTCCTCCAGCGCAGCCTTGCGGTCCCCTGCCTTCCAGGCGTCCCACATGCCCTGGAGCTGGTCGCCCCGGCCGAGCCACTGGTGAAAGGCTGCGTAGACCGGCACGTTGAGATACGCGGCGATCGCAAACTTCGCCGCGGCGCGCACCACCTCGGTGTTCTCGCTCGGGCAACAGAAGATCCGGCACACGATCTCCCGCTCGGCGCCGTCGCCGGCGTCGTTGACGATCTTCACCACCGTCGGTACGTCGGTCGGCGCGAGCCAGTTGATGATCGCCCCGTCGCTCTCGCGCCCGGCGAGTCGGAGCATCCCCTCCCGGAGTGCAGCCACCAGGATCTTCGGTTGCTGTTCCGGGCGGACGCCGAGCCGGAACCCGTTGATCTCGAAGCTGTCGTATGCGTGCTTGATCTTCTCGCCGGCGAGCGCGTCCTTGAGGAAGCGGACCACGTCGCGGACCTTCTTGTAGGGCTCCTCGAAGGGCACGCCGTTCCAGCGCTCGACGATCACGTTGGACGACGAGCCGATGCCGATCGCGAACCGACCGGGCGCTGCGTCCGCCATCGATGCCACCGACTGGGCGAAGCACGCCGGTGACCGTGTGTAGGCCGGGATGATGGCCGTGCCGAGTCGGAGCCTCGGCTCCCACGCCGCAGCGAGCGCGAGGGGTGTGAAGCCGTCGGCGCCGTCCGACTCGGCCGACCAGATGTCCGTGTACCCGAGGTCGGCGAGCTCGGCGAGCTTGTCGCGATGCGAGTGCAACGGACCCGGGAGCGGAACGGTCATGCCGGGACGATTCGGTAGCGCCATGGCTCGAACCTAGCCATCGTGACCTCACCGGTCGAAGGGCGCCGACGCACGCAGAGCACGCGACCCAACGACCGCGACCGAGCGGCCGACGATCGATCGGTGATCGCCCAGCCCATGACCGGGTGAGCGGTGACCGGGCGATCGGACGACCGAATGATCGGACGACCAGTGATCGGACGACCAGTGATCGGATGACCGCGTGATCGGGTGTCGCGTGATCGGGTGTCCGGGCGATCGTGTGATCGTGTGATCGTGTGATCGTGTGACTTGGCGATCGAATACGGTCGCCCGGATGGACACGTGGCAGGGCGACGCAGTCGGTCTCGTCGAGGCGTTCCGGTCCGGCGCTCGATCACCGGTCGAAGAACTTGATGCGGTCTACGCGGCGATCGATGGGAGCGACCTGAACGCGATCTCGTTCGCCGACCGCAACGCCGCCTACGACGCGGCGCGCGCCGCCGACCCGACAGCGCCGTTCGGCGGGGTGCCGGTGGGCGTGAAGTCACTCACCGCGGTGGCCGGATGGCCCGATGACGAGGCGTCCGTCCCGCTGCGGGATCGGATCGCCGACCGAACGGCGACGATGGTCGAGCGCGTCCAGCACGACGGCGGAGCGGTCCTCGCTGCGCAGACCACGTCGAGCGAGTTCGGCGGCGTCAACCTGACCCGGACGGTGCTGCACGGCACGACACACAACCCGTGGCAGCACGGTCGGACCCCCGGCGGCTCGTCGGGCGGGTCCGCGGCAGCCGTGGCCGGCGGCATCCTGCCGATCGCAACCGGAGGTGAC
>JBCBDK010000337.1:0-5044 GCA_038529675.1 Actinomycetota bacterium | reverse complement strand
GATCCGACCAGGTCGTCGGCGTCGCGGGTCTCGACGAACTCGCATCCCTCGAGCATCAGGACCGCGGAGTTGAGGTTGCCGCTCTTCGACTCGCCCTTGCGCTCCGGGTCACCCTTCTTCGGTGGCCGGTTGTAGAGCAGTGCGCCGGCTGGCAGACGCTTGGCGAAGGCGAGGATCGCCGAGCGCATCGTGTCGTCGTGGGCATCGTCGGACACGACGACGCGAAGCTTGTCGGCCGGCCAGTCCTGATCGAACACCGACCGCACGGTGTTCAGCACCATGTACAGCGGCTCGGAGTACGTCGGCACGATCACCCCGACGGTCGGCTCGTGGCCGGAGGCGACGTCGAGCGGCACCGGGATCGCCCGGTTCCAGTTGTTGTAGCCGGACAGCAGCGCGGTGCCGACCATGCAGAGGTTGGCGAAGAGGAACGGCACGGCGATCCACCAGTTCCGCCAGTCGACGTTCAGGAACGCCCACGGCAGATACCAGAGCGACGTGGCGACGACGAGCCCGACCGCGATGCGCACCTGACGGTTCGCATAGCGGACGAGCCGGCCGCGCAGTTCGCCGGTCGACGGGTCGACCACGAGTGCTTCGGGCTCGTCGCGCGGTGCCGGGGTCACCTCCGTGCCGTACCTCCACGCAGCGAACCGTGCGGCGAGTGCGCCACCGACGCCGGGCATGGCGATGACCAGCGCAAGGCTGAGGTCGGTGCCCTCCGCCAGGGTGCTGCCCGAGACGACGTGGCTGAGCGGCACGCCGAGGAGGGCGATACCGAGGGCCATCATGCGGCGCCGCGCCGTCGCCAACCCGCTGCCGTAGAGCACGATCGCCCCGGCGGCGCCGACGGCGGCCAGGATCGTGATCGTGTCGCTCACGAGATCGACCCAGTCGACCCGCCAGCGCGGGGTGGTGACGAACGCCAGGGTCGCGTCGCGGGTGGGCAGGAACCAGGCGAGCGCGCCGCCGGCGAGCACGAGACGGAACGTCGTCGAATCGTTCAGACCGCGTCGACCGCGGACCACGGTGAACACGAGACTCAGCAGCCCGACGAAGACGATCGACTGATAGGCCACGACCGCGGCGAGCGTCGAGGCGAGGCCGGCGAGCAGGATCCATGACTTGCGGTCGTGATGCTCGACCAGCGCCACGCCGAGCAGCGCCGTCGCGAGCGCCACCGCCGACAGCGAGGTGGGGCCGATCGCCGTCGACACGTCCAGGAACGCGAACGCGAACGCGAGCAGCGCGCTCGTCGTACGGCCCGCCCAGCGACCGAACAAGCGGGACGCTGCGACCCCGGACAGTGTGATCGTCCCGATGGCACACGCGAGCGCGAGCCAGCGGAGCCCGGCGACACCGAACACGTCGAGCACCGGCTTGGCGAGCGCCGGCCACATGCTGGAGCCGGGGAGTGGTGCGTCGCCGATTCCCTCGACCGTTCCGGCTCGGGCGGCGGCGAGCCAGCCGACCTCGTGTGTCGTGCGGGGGAGGTCGCTTCGGGTCGTGACGAGGCGGAAGGCTTCCCAGCAGGCGAACATCACCGTGAAGGCGATCGAGAACCACCACGAGGCGAACTGTCGGTTGGTCATCCGCGCGGGACGCTCTGAGGTGTCGACCGTGGCGCGGCGGATCACGGCGATCGAGCCATTGCCCGCTCGCGGCGCTCCCGTCGTGACGGCGTGGGCGCCGCGTCGGGCGAGCGTCTGCCACGAACGGGTCAGGGTCGCGTTCGAGCCGTCGTCCTCGACGACGATGTCCGGCACCTCGATGGCACGGCGGACGTTGCGCCCGCGGCCCATCGAACCGCCACCACGATCGACGGGACGATCGAGGGTCTGGATGAGCGACTCGATGCGCTCGTCGGTCGGCCGTGCACCGGTGTGGAGCACGACGATGTCGGAGTCGGCATCGCCGATCCAGCCGTGCACCCGACGGACGGTGCCGACGACGCGCCGCAGCGTTGCGGTGCGAAGCCGGCGCCGTCCGTCGGTGACGGCACCCAGTGACGGTGCGTCGCCGAGCCCGATGACCGTGGGCTGGGCGGTGTCCGCGGCGGGTGCGAGCGCCTGCGCGACGTCAGCGTCCAAGATGGCCTCGAGGACCGGGTCGACATCGACATCATCCCTGCGTGGGACATCGAAATCGTTCCGGTGGCCGAAGCCGTGGACGGCGTCTGGGCGTTCGATCGCGACGGTGTCGTCGGTGTCGATCGAGCCATTCGCGGGCGCGTCGGAGCCAGGCTTCGTCTTGACCCGTCGGTCGCGCGCGAAGAAGCTGCTGGTCATCCGGTGTCTGTATCGGCACCGGCGCGGTCCGTCTTGACGTTTCCTTGCGGATTCCGACAGGACTGGCAACCACGTTGCGTGGTCGAAAACGACCACGACCCGACGCGGTGTGGGCGTCGGGTCGTCGTCGAGGGTGTGCCCCGGAACGTGCGCGGGGCCGTGACCGGAGCAGCGGCTACAGGGCGTCGCCGCCTTCCTCGCCGGTTCGGATGCGGACGATGCGGTCGACGCCGGTCACCCAGATCTTGCCGTCGCCGATCTTGTCGGTCTTCGCTGCGGCGGCGATCGTGTCCACCACCGTGTCGACGCGGTCGTCGTCCACGACGACGTCGATCTGGACCTTCGGCACGAAATCGATCTGGTACTCGGCGCCGCGGTAAGTCTCGGTGTGGCCGCCCTGGCGGCCGAAGCCACGGACCTCGGACACGGTCAGGCCCGTCACGTCGTTCGCCTTCAGCGCGTCCTTGACCTCGTCGAGCTTGAACGGCTTGATGACGGCGGTGATCAGTTTCATCGATTTTCTCTTTCTCGCGAGGGAGTGAACAGTGTGTCAGGCCTGGTACGCCGACTCGGCGTGCTGGCTCTGGTCGAGGCCGACCAGTTCGTCGTCCTCGTCGGCACGGAGGCCGATCGTCGACTGCACGCCCTTGGCGATGACGAACGTGACCACGCCGGAGAAGACGATCACGGCGACCGCCGCGACGATCTGGTCCTTCAGCAGCTCGAGTCCGCCGCCGTAGAACAGGCCGTCGAACTCACCGTTGACCGCGGTGTCCGCGAAGAGCCCGAGGATGACGGTGCCGATGAGGCCGCCGACGCCGTGGACGGCGATGACGTCGAGGCTGTCGTCCCAGTTGAGCCGCTCCTTCAGGCCGAGCGCGAGGTATGCCCCGAGGCCGGTGATGAAGCCGATGATGAGTGGCGACGCGTCACCGACGAAGCCGGCGCACGGGGTGATGCCGACGAGACCGGCGACCGCTCCCGAGCACGCGCCGAGCACGGTCGCATGGCCGGTCTTGATCCGCTCGACGAGCAGCCAGCCGAGCATCCCGGTCGCCGCACCCAGGTGGGTGTTGACCACCGCTTGGGCCGCGACGCCGTCGGCGGCCAGCGCCGAGCCGGCGTTGAAGCCGAACCAGCCGAGCCACAGCATTCCGGTGCCCAGCACGGTGAACGGGAGGTTGTGCGGCGGCATCGGTTCGGAACCGTGGCCCCGACGGTTCCCGACGACGAGGATGACGGCGATCGCTGCGACGCCGGCGTTGATGTGGATCGCAGCACCGCCGGCGAAGTCGAGCGCGCCCATGTCGAGGATCCAGCCGTTGAAGACCCACTTGGCGACGGGGACGTACACGAGCAGCGACCACAGCGCGATGAACACACACCAGCCGCCGAACTTCAGTCGGTCGGCGGTCGCGCCCGAGATGAGCGCCGGCGTGATCACGGCGAACATCATCTGGAACGCGACGAATGCCAGCGCCGGGATGTCGCCGTCCTCGCCGGTCACGTCGTAGAGCAGCAGGAAGTCGAGGTTCCCGATCCACATGTTGTCGGTCACGCCGAAGACGAGCGTGAAGCCGACCACGGCCCAGATCGTGGACACGATGCCCATGGCGATGATGTTCTGCTGGAGCATCGCCAGCACGTTCTTCGACCGGACCATGCCGCCGTAGAAGAAGGCGAGACCGGGGGTCATGAAGGCGACGAGTGCAGCCGAAGCCAGCACCCACGCGGTGTTTCCAGAATCCATGGCGGGCGAAGCTGCCACGGGCGCCTGCGATGTGAAAGGGCTGAAACGCGCCGTTCACACTCCGGTCACAGTGCCGAAAAGTGCGACCACCCCCGGGTGTCTCCCGACTGAGGACCGTGTCGGAAGCCCAGGGGTGGTCGCTGAGATGCATCACTGCATCTCGGGTTCGGGGACGGCCCGGCGTGGATTCTGGATCGGGCCGTCCCCGAGCGGTGGTGCGAGCGAGGGGGGTCGAACGCACCGGGGTTGTCGTCCTCGGAACGGCCTACACGGCGTCGCTGCCCTCCTCGCCGGTCCGGATGCGGACGATGCGATCGACGTCGGTGACCCAGATCTTGCCGTCGCCGATCTTGCCGGTTGCGGCGCCGGTCTTGATCGCCTCGACGGCGGCGTCGACCGAGCTGTCGTCGACGACGACGTCGATCTCGACCTTCGGGACGAAGTCGATCTTGTACTCGGCGCCTCGGTAGGTCTCGGTGTGTCCACCCTGGCGTCCGAAGCCGCGGACTTCGCTGACGGTGATGCCGGCGATCCCGGCATCCTTGAGGGCGTCCTTGACGTCGTCCAGCTTGAACGGCTTGATGATTGCGGTGATGAGTTTCATGGTGATGTTCTCTCTCTACGGCTCGTCGTGATCTGCAGCGCAGCCGCTCAGACGAGCGCTCCCTCGTTGGCGTAGCCGGTCATGCCGTGCTCGGGGAGGTCGAGGCCCTCGACCTCTTCCTCCTCGTCGACCCGCAGGCCGATCGCCGCCTTGATGGCGGAGAACACGATGAAGCTGGTCACCGCGACCCAGACGATGATGATGAGCACCATCAGGAGCTGGACGACGAGCTGCTCGATGCCACCGCCGTAGAAGAGGCCGGCATCCTCGCGGCCGAGGAAGGCGTCGTCCTTGCTGGCGAACAAGCCGATGGCGAGCACGCCCCAGATACCGACCGTGCCGTGCACCGAGATGGCACCGACCGGGTCGTCAATCTTGAGCTTGTCCAGCGTCACGATCGAG
>JBCBDK010000336.1:0-5086 GCA_038529675.1 Actinomycetota bacterium | reverse complement strand
GAACACACCCATCATCCGCTGCCACACACCGACGGCGCGCCCGGCACGAACGTCGGTGTCGAGGCGGAGATGGAGGACACACCGCGCGCCGCCGTCGCCGGGATCCGCCGTGGCTGTGGGGTCGTCGTCGAGCCAGAACTGCAGCCGCACCGGGCGGAACAGGGCGTGGCTGATCGCGTAGCTGCCGTAGGTGTACTGCAGGTCGCGATACTCCTCGTGGCGGATCTCGCCGAGCACACCGGCGAAGCACATGAGCGGTCCGACGTGGGAGTTGTAGACGCCTTCGTGGAAGCCGGTCTCACCAACCGGGTTCGTGAGGAACTCGACGCGGAACGGTGGGATCTGCCCGTCGGTGAACGTCGCCGGATCGCACAGCCAGCGCCACACGTCGGCCCGTGGTCGAGCGATCGTCCAGGTGTGTTCGTAGACGTCGCGCACGAACCCTCGGGGAGGAACGGTCGGTGACGGGGCGATCGACAAGAGCGGACCGGACCGGCGGCCACCAGCGCCGGCCGCTGCCGCGGTCGCCGTCGCGGCGTCGAGTGATGCGTCGAGATCGGACATCGCGTGAGTGTTCCCCAACTCGGGCCGGCGCACACGACGCTGCACACTTGTCTTGCACCTGTCTACTCACAGCATGTATTCTACTTGTATGTTCGTGGTGATCGTGGGCGTCACAGCGCTGCTCACCTCGATCCTGAGCGCCGTGGCAGGGCTCGGTGGTGGGGTGATCCTGCTCATCGCGATCGCCCAGTTCGTGGCGCCGACGACGGCGATCCCGATCCAAGGTGCGATTCAGCTCGCCTCGAACTCGTCGCGCGCGTGGTTCCTTCGTGACGACGTCGCATGGCCGCCGGTCGGCTGGTCCTCGTTGCTGCTGCTCCCGGCGAGCCTGCTCGGCGTCGCCGTCGCGACGTCGTTGCCCGAGGACGCGATCCGCGTCGTGCTCGCTGCGTTCGTCCTCGTGCTCGCCTGGCGGCCGACGATCCTGCGCTGGCGGGGCGGGCGCTCACTTCCACCGCCGGCGCTGGTCGGCGTGGGTGGCCTGTCCGGCTTCGTCAACACGACCGTGGGGGCGAGCGGGCCGGTCACGTCGCCGTTCTTCCGGGCGGTGACCGCAACCCATGTGGCGTTCGTGGCGACTGCCGCGGTCACGCAGGTCCTCGCGCACACCGCGAAACTCATCGCGTTCACGGCGGAGGGTTGGCGGATCGGCGATCATCTGGGCGTGATCGCGATCGGCGTCGCCGGCGTGGTCGTCGGCAGCCGGATCGGCACCCACCTCGTCGGGCGCATGCCGGAGCGGACGCTGGCGACACTCTTCCAGGTCGTCCTGACCGCACTCGCCCTCCGCCTCCTCGCCACCGCCATCCTCTGAGCACGTTCGGGGTCGGAGAACGTTCGGGGTCGGAGTCGTTCCGTGCTCGTGCCCGGACGATCTCGTTTGGAAGTCCGGTGGGATGTCCCACACAACCTCACGAGATCGGGCAGGTTCGAGAACGGAACGACTCCGACCCCGAGTGTTCTCGGGGCGATTCAGAGGGCGTCGAGGAGGGCGTTCTCGACGACTTCGGTGAGGGCGGGATGGATGTAGAAGACCTTCTCGGCGACGTCGACGGCGGGTGTGTCGAGCTCCATCGCCTGGATGATCGGCTGGATCAACGTCGCCGCCTGTGGCCCGAGGATGTGTGCCCCGACGATCAGGCCGGTCTCGGTGTTGACGATGACCTTGGCGAACGACGTCTCGTCGACGAGCGCCCATCCGTATGCCGTGCCGCCGTAGTCACGGCGACCGACCTTGTGGGGCACACCCTGGTCGATCGCCTCCTGCTCGGTCAGCCCGACGTGCGCGACCTGCGGATTCGAGAAGACCGCGGACGGCACCGCCTTGTAGCTCTGCCGCTTGGGCTCGACGCCCGGATCGTCGGCGTGTGCGATGTTCCAGAACGCGACCTTCACCTCGGCGTTCGCCAGGTGCTTGAGCTGGTAGCTGTTGGCGATGTCGCCGATCGCCCACACGCCGGGGACGTTGGTGGCCATCGTGTCGTCGACCTTCACGGTCCCGTGGTGATGGCACTCGATGCCGCCGGCCTCGACGTCGAGCAAGTCGCTGTTCGGCTCGCGCCCGGTTGCGACGAGCAACTCGTCGAACACGAGCGTCTCGCCCGCCAGGTCGACCTCGATGTCGCCCGCGCTGTTGCGACGAACGGCGGTCGGGACGTGGCCGAACCGAAGGTCGACCCGCTCCCCGAACACCTCGGCGAATCGGGTCCGGATGTCGTGATCGAAGCCGCGCAGCACCCCGTCGGAGCGGTTCATCAGCGTCACGTCCGAGCCGAGGCCCGAGAAGACGTGGCCCATCTCGACCGAGATGAACCCCCCGCCGATGATGCCGAGTCGCGCCGGCAGCGCATCGAGGCGCATGATCGTGTCCGAGGTGTGGAAGCCGGTCTCGACCAGGCCGGGGATCGGCGGCACGACGGGGCGGGCCCCGGCAGCGAGCAGCAGCTTCGGCGCTGCGATCGTCCGCGGGTCGGATCCGTCGTTCATCGCGACCTCGAGCGTCTTGTCGCCGACGAAGCGCGCCGTGCCCTCGAACAGGGTCACGTTCGGGCTGCCGGTCGCCCGATAGTCACGACCCGACGCCGAGATCGCGTCGATGCGTCCGAACACGCGGTCGCGGATCGCACCGAAGTCGGCACCGTTGAACTGCGTGTCCAGGTTGACCTTCGCGCCGTTGCGGGCGTCGAGGGCCTTGTCGGCAGGCAACACGAACATCTTCGAGGGGATGCAGCCGACGTTGAGGCAGGTGCCGCCGTACACCCCGCGCTCGACGATGGCGATGTTCCAGTCGGCCATCGACTCCGGGATCGAGTTGCCCGATCCGGAGCCGACGATGATCAGGTCGAACTGTTCTGCATGCTCGCTCACGATCATGTTCTAACCCGAGGCACTGCCGCGATGTTCCGGACCGGTCACTCGTGCTCCGGTTCGGGTTGCGCCGGTGGGCGATCGCAGCGCGCAACTCACGCGGCGGCGATGGCGACGATGCCGGCCAACACGACGACGATGCCGGCCAGTTGGCGTCGGGAGACGTCGTCGCCGTACGCCACCCTGCCGACGATGACGCTCACGGCCGGGAACACGCTCGCGGTGACGACGGTCGCGGCTGGGTCCGACTCGAGGCCGAGAAGGTAGAAGATCGTCGACAGCCCGGTCAGCACGCCGGCCACCAGCGCAACCCATCGAAGGTGACTCGGGGGCATGAGCGGCAGCCCACTCGCCCGACACGCCACCGCGATCAGCAGGAGGGCGGTGATGCGTTGGCCGACCGCCGGCCACGACCCGCCGTCGTCGCTCGCGTCGATCACGACGCTCAGCCCGAACCCGTAGCCGCATCCCGAGAACAGCGCCCATCGCACACCGGCGCGGATCCGATCGCGATCCGCGCCGCGAGCCGACTCGTCGGCGGTCCCCGCTCGCGAGCTGTTCCCGCGCGACCCTGCCCCGCCCGAGCCCGCCGATGTGATCACGACCAGCCCGACGATCGCCAGCGCCGCGCCACCGACGCCAGCGAGAGCCGGCGACGCGCCGCGGGCGACCGCGTACGCGTACGGGACGACCGCGCTCATCGTCGCGACGATCGGTGCGACCACGGTGGCGGTCGAGCGTTCGAGCCCGCCGAGGTAGCCCCACATCCCGACGCCCATGCCGAGCCCCGACGCCAAGCCGAGGAGGAGGTCCCCGGATCGGTACGTCGACGCCACCACCAACGTGGCGAGGAGTGACGTGATGATCGCGATCGCCTGGAGCGACACCCCGGCGACGAGGGCGCCGCGAGTGTGCACGATCCGCCGAGCGAACAGGTCGGCGAGGCCGATCGTCAGCGCCGTGGCCAGACCCCACACGACTCCCATCGGCGGCGACGCTACGGCGCACCCGGATGGATCGGTCGTGACCGCGTGGCGCGCCGGGGTGGCGTCTCTGCCAGGCTGGCGGGGTGCTCGGGGGTCGTGAGTTCGGAAGTGGTGCCCGACGGACGGGCGACGGGTTCATGCGATGCGGTGACGGCCACGTCCGCTGGGGCATCTTCGGCGCAGCCGGCGCGGTGTTCGTCGTGCGCGAGGACGACGGCCCACGCGTGATGCTCCAGAAGCGGTCGGCGATGGCGCACGAGGGCGGCACCTGGTCATGTTGTGGCGGTGCCCTCGACGAGGGTGAGGCGCCCTACGACGGTGCGCTGCGCGAGGCGTCGGAGGAGGTCGGCGCGATTCCCGAGATCGTCGCCGTGCTCGGCGAGTACGTCTTCCGCCCGTCGAACGACTGGGCGTACACCACGGTGGTCGTCGAGGTCGGCACGCGATTCGGCTCCTCGATCAATTTCGAGACCGACGCCGTCGACTGGTTCGCCCCCGACGAGATCGACGCGCTCTCGCTGCACGCCGGCTTCGCCTCCGCGTGGCCCCACCTGCGCGCGCTCGTCGAGTCGTAACCCCGCAACCACTGCAACAGCGCGGGTCAGCGGGGCGGCAGGAGCGTGGCCTCTTCGTAGGTGTGGACGACTGCGAACCCCAACCGGTCGTAGATCCTCCTGGCCGCCTCGTTGCTCTCGGCGACGTTCAAGCCGATCACGTCGATGCGATCCCGGATCCGCTCGATCACGCCGGCCGTCACGATCTCCCCCAGCCGTTGACCGCGGTGAGCCGGGTGGACGAACACCGAACCGAGTGCTGCGATGCGTTGTCGGTCGGACAGCACGTGCGTGCCCGCCGCTGCGAGCAGCCCCCCGTCGGGCCCGGCGACGCCGACGAAGCTGTCGTCGTCGAGCATGGACGGCAGGAAGAACGCGGCACCCGGATCGGTGCCGTACAGCGCCGCGACTCGATCGGCGTCGCCCGAGCCGAGCGCGACCACCCGTTCGTCGACCGGCGTCACCGCCGATCGGTCACGCAGTTCGTACTTCGCATGCGAACCCTCCGGCCGGGTCGGCCGCACCTTCGCGACCGCCTCGCTGAGCCCACTTGGCCCGGTCAACATCAACCCGGCCGGGAGTGATCCGACCACCTCGCTCAGCAGTTCGAGTGAC
>JBCBDK010000335.1:0-5087 GCA_038529675.1 Actinomycetota bacterium | reverse complement strand
CACCCAACCGCCTCCGACTGATGCTCCTCGTCTGGCTCGCCGTCTGGCCACTGATCACCGTGATCAGCATCAGCGTCACCTCCTTGGTCGCTGCCGCACCGATCTTGATCAGGACCCTCCTGACCACGACCGTCATGGTCCCGATCATGGTGGGCATTCTCATCCCCACGATCAACCGCAGATTCAGCGCCTGGCTTCGCCGCTGACCCGGCGCCGGCGATGCGACCTGGTCAACGAAGCGACGAACCGAGGCCTGGCCGATATCGCTCGGGTCAACCCGCGCGACAGGTGCCGTACCCGGACGCGGTCTGCCTCACACCGTGAGGCGGAATATCGAGTGGTGGCCAGCGACCACTTCGAGATCTCGTAGGGAAGGCGGCTCCAGGAAACCTCTGGTCGGGCGGGCTGGCCGCCGGTCTACGGTCCGGAGATGGGCGTCGAGGATCGTGACCGACATCTGGCCGAGCGGATCCCGGTCCCTCAGGGGTACGCGGTCCGGCCGTACCGCGGCCTCGAAGACCATCCGGCGATGGCAGAGATCCTCACCGATCAGCATCTTCGTGAGGGGTCGCCCGAGATGGTCACGGCCGAGCAGATCACGAGCAACTATGCCCACATCACCGACTGCGACCTCGATCGCGACGTCGTGCTCGTCGAGACCGACGACGGTCGTCCTGCGGCGTACGCGCGTGCTGCCATCGACGTCTTGGCGGCGGGGACGACGGACCACTTCGTCTTCGCTCCGACGGTGAGCGAACACGTGTCCGAGCCGCTGTTCCATGCCTTCGCCGACGGGCTCGAGGAGCATCATCGGCCGCGGATCGTCGACTCGGCGACCGCCCGCTATCGGGCGTGGGCGAGTCACCCAGGCCCGGGCGAGCCGGCGGTCGGCGAGTCGGCGTGGCTCGAGGCTCGCAGCTACGACGCGATCGAGTGGGGTGCGTCGCTCGTCCGACCCCACCTCGACGACGTTCCGGACCTCGCGTTGCCCGACGGCGTCGAGATCCGCTCTGCGACCGACGACCAGCTCCGCACGATCATGGCTGCGCACCTCGAAGCGTTCCGCGGTGAGTGGGACTTCGTCGAGCCGACCGAGGCCGACTACGCCTGGATCCTCGACGACCCGGTCACCGATCCGACGCTCTGGCAGGTGGCGTGGGCGGGCGACGAGGTCGTCGGGCAGGTGAAGCCGTTCATCAACCACGACGAGAACGCCGAGCGGGGCTACCAGCGCGGCTACGCCGAGTACATCTCGACGCATCACGACTGGCGCAACCGAGGGATCGCCGGCGCGTTGCTCGCCCGCAGCCTCCTCGCGCTACGCGATCGGGGGATGACCGAGGCGGCGCTGGGTGTCGACACCAACAACCCGGGCGGCGCGTTCCAGCTCTACACGAAGCTCGGGTTCGAGTTGCAGAGCTACACCGCCACCTACGTCCGGCCCGTCGACGACTGATCGGAGCTCGCTCGCTCGAGCATCAGTCGTCGGTGCGGCGCGCGCGGCTCGGTTGCACACGCGGCGCCTCGTTCGGCATCTTCGGGTAGACCGGTGGCCACGGCGCGTCGGGGACGCCGTCGGCCAGGTCGGCGGCGAACCGCTCGACCAGCGGCTGGATCGAGCACGGTGCATCATCCATCAGCTCCCACGGATCGCCGAACGCTGCGATCCGATCGGGCACGGTGTCGATCGTGAGCACCGCCGGATCGATCGAGTCGAGTTCGTCCCACCCGAACGGCGTGGAGACCTGCGCGCCGACCCGTGGCCGCACGCCCCACGCACCGAACAGGTTCTTGTGCGGCGCGTTCTGGTTGTAGTCGACGAAGACCCGGTCGCCACGCTCCTCCTTCCACCACCGCTCGGTGATCAGGTCGGCGTGGCGGGAGGACAGCTCCCGGGCGAGGGCGACGCATGCGCCGCGAACGGCGAAAGAATCCCACCCGGGCTCGACGCGGACGTAGATGTGGATCCCCTTCGAGCCGGTGGTCTTGGGGAAGCCGAGCATCCCGTGTTCGGCGAGGTACTCCTGCGTGCGCGCCGCCGCCTCGCGCACCATCTCGAACGTCGCGCCGTGGGCGGGGTCGAGGTCGATCCGGAGCTCGTCCGCGTCCTCCGGCTGCGACGCGCGGAACTGCCACACGTGGAGTCCGAGCACGCCCATGTTCGCGGCCCACAGCACGTGCGCGAGATCTGCGATCACCAGGGCCCGCGACGGTGTGCCGTTGATCGTCTGGACCGTCGTGGTCGCCAGCCAGTCCGGCGCCGTCTTCGGGATCCGCTTCTGGAAGAACGAGTTGCCGCGCACACCGTCGGGGTAGCGCTCGAGCAGGACGGGCCGGTCTCGCAGCGTCCGCATGATCGGCTTGCCGACGGCGATGTAGTACCGGGCGAGGTCGAGCTTCGTCCGGGGCTCCTTCGACGGACCGACCGACGGGAACATGACCTTGTCGGGGTTGGTGACGGTGACGGTCCGCTCGCCGCCGGGGACGGCCACCGTGAGCTCGACCGGGTCGCCGAACTCGTCCTTTCGTGCCACGACCGGACCGTATCAACTGGTGTCTGACACCAGTTGATACGCGGGTCAGGCGTCGCTGGCGATGGACTTGAGCGCCTTGTAGTCGAGCTTGCCGTTCGGCGCCCGGTTGACCGAGTCGACGAACACGATCCGCTTCGGCGCCTTGTAGGCGGCGAGCTTCTGCTTGACGTGGGCGACGAGCACGTCGGCATCGACCGCATCGCCGACCTCGACGAGCGCGTTGATCGCCTCGCCCCACTTCTCGTCCGGGATGCCCACGACCGCGACGTCCTTGACCGACGGGTGGAGCTTGAGCGTTTCCTCGACCTCTTCGGGGTAGACCTTCTCACCGCCGGTGTTGATGCACTGGCTGCCGCGTCCGAGGAGCTGGATCGTGCCGTCGGCATCGACGGTCGCATAGTCGCCCGGGATCGAGTACCGATCGCCGTCGATCGTCACGAAGGTGGCGGCCGACTTGGCCTCGTCCTTGTAGTAGCCGATCGGCGTTCGGCCCTTGATCGCGACCCGCCCCATCTCCTCGGAACCCGGTTCGACGAAGCGGCCGTCGTCGGTGACCACCTTGGTCAGTGGGCCGAGCTGGAACTTGGCGGTCTCACCGCCCGACTCCTTGGTGGTGGTGTTGGTTGCCATGCCGATCGCCTCGGACGAGCCGAGCGCGTCGACCATGATCAGCTTCGGGTTGTGTCGGAGCAGCCCGTCCTTGGTCTCCTTCGACCACATGACGCCCGACGAGACGATCACCCGGAGCGAGGAGATGTCCCAGCGGTCGGCGTCGGCGTCGAGCGCCCGCAGGATCGGCTTCGCGAACGCGTCGCCGACGATCGATGTGGAGTTGACGCCGTACCGCTCGACGGTGTCGAGGAACTCCTCAGGTGTGAACGAGCGGCTCTCCATGGTCGTGATCGAGCCGCCGACCATCAGGTTGCTGATCGCGTTGAAGAGCCCCGTACCGTGCATCAGCGGCGCGGATGGCATGTTCCGCGGGCCGGGTCCGGTCAGTCGACCCCCGATCGCTTCGAGGTCCTGCTCGGGGGGCATGCGCTTCTTGTTGTTTGCGTCGAGCACGCCGAACACGTCGTCCTGCCGCCACATGACACCCTTGGGCATGCCGGTGGTCCCACCGGTGTAGAGCAGCATCAGATGATCGCCCGAGCGGCCCCACGGCCCTGCGACCGTCGCAGGCGTGCCCTCGGCCGCAGCGCCCTCGTACGAGGTCGCCCACTCGGGGCAGGCGTTCGAGCCGTCGTCGACCCAGAGCCACGTCGTGATCTGCGTCAGCCGGGAGCGGACCGTCTCGCACTGGTCGACGAACGATCCGTGGAAGACCACCGCAGTGACGTCCGCGTTGTCCCACAGGTACTCGATCTCGTCGGGCGTGTACCGGTAGTTGGTGTTGACGATCGCCATGCCGGCCTTGAACGCGCCGAACACCGACTCGAGGTACTCGGGGCAGTTGTGGAGGTACTGGGCGACCTTGTCCTGCTCGGCCGCACCGGGTGCAGCCAGCAGGTGCGACGCCACGCCGTTGGCCCTCCGATCGAACTCCGCCCAGCTGTACGTGCGTTCGCCCTGGCGCTGGGCGAGTGCGTCGGGGATCTGCGACGCAACACGCTCCCAGACGTCGGCGAGGTTCCAGCCGGTGTCGGTGCTCACCGGGTGGACGGTATCGAAGCACTCGTGTCACCGGGAAGCCGGTGTCGGAGCCGGCCGCAGCGATGTGAGCAGCGGGGACCTACGATCGACGTCATGGCGCATGCTCTGTTGACGGCCGCTCGCGAGGTGGCCGAGATCATCGATGCACACGCCGACCAAGCCGAACGTGATCGGCGACTCCCGGCACCGACGGTGCAGGCGCTCACCGAGGCCGGCCTGATGCGCATGTGCGTGCCCGCGGCCTACGGCGGCCCCGAGGTCGATCCCGTCAACCTGATCGAGACGGTGACTGCGATCGCTCACGCCGACGGTGCTGCCGGGTGGTGTTCGATGATCGCCTCGACGACCTCGTCGATGGCGGCGTTCCTCCCGCCGGAGGGTGCGACCGAGATCTACGGCGACCCGGCGATCGTCACCGGTGGCGTGTTCGCACCGAACGGCGCCGGTCAGGTCGACGACGACGGCGTCACCGTGTCGGGACGCTGGGCGTGGGGGAGCGGGACGCAACACTGCCGGTGGATCCTCGGCGGCGCGATGTGCGACGACACGACGTTCCGCCTGTGCTGGTTCCCGTCGGACGACGTGACCTTCCACGACACGTGGCACACGGGCGGCATGCGTGGCTCCGGGTCGCTCGACTACGAGGTCGACGGCGCCCGTGCGCCACATCATCGGACCATGCAGCCGGGCGTGACCGCGCCGCAGATCGACTCGCCGCTCGCGCGCTTCCCGAACTTCACGTTGCTCGCCGCAGCCGTCTCGGCGGTCGGCCTCGGCGTCGCACAGCGATCGCTCGACGAACTGCGCGACATCGCCGCCGGCAAGCGGCCGCAGTTCTCGTCGAAGACGCTGGCGCAGCAGTCGTTCACGCAGATCGAGCTCGCCCGCGCCGAGGGCCGC
>JBCBDK010000334.1:0-5120 GCA_038529675.1 Actinomycetota bacterium | reverse complement strand
TTGCTGGTCTACCAGCACACGATGAGTCGGGTGATCGCTCACGCAGGCCTGGGTTCGGCGACGTCGCTGACCGGCAACTCGATCGATCCGTTCACCGGCTTGCCGATGGCGAACGACGCACTCGAGGACTTGCTCGGCGAGCCCGGCGACTTCCTCGAGCGCCGCTGCGAGACCGACACCGGCGTTCCCCTCCGCCCGACCGACGTGCTGCGCTCCCTGCTCTCGGGTCGTCTTCGTCGCGTCGTGCTCGGGGCGGAGCGCCAGGTGGTCGACCTCGGTCGGTCGAGTCGCGTGTTCACCGGCGCCGCCCGGGACGCGGCAACGCTCCTCGCGATCACCTGCGACCATCCCGGCTGCGACGTGCCGGCCGACTGGTGTCAGGTCGATCACTCGACCGAATGGCACGAGCTCGGCCCGACCGATCAGGCCAACGCCGGCGTCGAGTGTCGACACCACAACGTGGACAAGCACCGACGACGCCGCCGAACCCGTCGTGCCGGCGACGGCCGGATGTACACGTTCCGACCCGACGGCACGATCATGCTGCCGGTCGGCTGTCGACCACCCCGGTTCGACCCGGACGGCGACGACCCCGACGACCATCACGACGGCGCAACGAACGGCGATCCGACCGAAGCCGACGTTCGTTACCTGGCGGACATGGCTCGTGCGCGACTCGCCGTTGCACTCGCGCGACGCTGACGGCGCCCGAGTTGCGCAGACCGTCGCGCTCAGGTCACGTGGATCGGGCCGCGGCCGAGGTGGCGGCTGGTGTAGGTGGCCAGGTTGCCGATGTAGTTCGCTCGTTCGTAGGCCGCAGGATCGGCGAGGGCACCGAACCGCGCCGCGCCACGGAGCTGCCCGACGGATTCGTACTCATGGTCGCGCATCCATGCCTGCAGCTCTGTCTCGACTGCCTCGACGTGCCCGGTTCCGTTTCGGAGGAGTGCGGAGGTCATCATCACCACGTCGGCGCCGGCGAGGAGCAGCTTGGCCGCGTCAAGGCCTGCATGGACTCCCGACGACGCTGCGATCGACATCGACAGATGATCGCGCAGCAGCCCCGCCCAACGCAGCGGGAGGCGGCTGTCGTCCGAGGAGCTCAGCGACAGGCTCGGGACCATGTCGAGCGCTTCGGCGTCGAGGTCCGGTTGGTAGAAGCGGTTGAACATCACGACGCCGGCGGCGCCGGCGGACTGCAGCCCGACGACGAACGAACCGAGCGACGAATAGAACGGCGAGATCTTGACCGCCAACGGCACCGTGAGTTCGTCGGCGAGCAGCGCGACCAACGACAACTGTTCGGACTCGACCTCGGCCGACGACATGAGCGGATCGGACGCGACCGTGTATAGGTTCAGCTCGATCGCGCTCGCACCGGCGCTCTCCAGCAGGCGGCCGTACCGGACCCAACCACCGACGTTCGCCCCGTTCAAGCTGGCGATGACCGGCACGTCGATCGACGAACGCGCCGCCTCGATGAGGCGCAGGTACCGCTCGTCGCTCGCCTCGTCGTCGAGCTCGGGGAACATCGACGGCGCTTCGAGGAAGCTGTCCGCGTGCAGCTCGAAGAGGCGATCGATCTCGTAGGTCTCGTGTTCGACCTGCTCCTCGAACAACGACGGCAACACGACGGCACCCACGCCGTGCTGCTCGAGTTCCATCAACGTGTCCACGCTTCCGGTGAGCGGCCCCGCCGACGCGACGATCGGCGAGCGGAGCGCGAGTCCGAGGTACTCGGTGTGCAACTGGATCATGCCGGGTCTCCGTTCGCGTCGGGTTCGGCGTCGCCGACGGGCAGCTCGACGACCGGGTCGGTCTCGGTGTCCCCGCCTGCGATCGCTCGTTCGATGCCACTGAGCTGCTCGTAGTACCGCCATCGCTCGTCGATGCCGCGTTGGGCTGCGTCGAGCAGCATGTGCGATCGCTCCGGATCGCTGCGGGCGAGCATCGCGTGGCGAGCCTCGGCCATCGCGAACTCGCGGTACGGCAGCGACGGCGCGGCCGAGTCGAGTCGGAACGGGCGCTCGTGTTCGTCGCTCGTCGGCATGTACCGGTAGAGCGGCCAGTAGCCGGACTTCACGGCGTTCTTCTGGTGGGCCATCGACGTCCGCATGTCGATGCCGTGTGCGATGCAGGTCGAGTAGGCGATCACGAGTGACGGGCCGTCCCACGCGTCAGCCTCCTGCAACGCCTTGACCGTCTGGATCTCGCTGCCGCCCATCGCGATCTGTGCGACGTACACGTTGCCGTACGCCCGGGCGTGTGATCCGAGGTCCTTCTTGCCGATGTTCTTGCCGGCGTTGGCGAACTTCGCGACCGCGCCGAGCGGCGTTGCCTTCGAGGCCTGGCCGCCGGTGTTGGAGTACACCTCGGTGTCCAGCACGAGCAAGTTCACGTTGCGCCCGCTGGCGAGGACGTGGTCGACGCCGCCGAACCCGATGTCGTAGGCCCAGCCGTCGCCGCCGACGATCCAGGTGCTCGACCGGACGAGTTCGTCGGCGATGAGTGCCAGTCGTCGGGCGCGGGTGTCGTCGACGTCGGCGAGACGTTCACGGAGCAGCGCGACGCGGGTGCGTTGCTCGATCACGGCGTGTTCGGTCGGCTGGGTGTCGGCGAGGATGCCCGCCGCCAGCTCGACGCCGACCTCACCGGACAGTTCGTCGAGCAGGCGCATCGCTTCGCGCTGGTGATGCCCGATTCCGAGTCGCAGGCCCAGGCCGAACTCCGCGTTGTCCTCGAACAGCGAGTTCGACCACGCCGGGCCGAGCCCGTCGGCGTTCTTGGCCCACGGTGTGGTCGGGAGGTTGCCGCCGTAGATCGATGAACACCCGGTGGCATTGGCGACGACGAGCCGATCGCCGAACAGCTGCGACAGCAGCTTGAGGTACGGCGTCTCGCCGCATCCCGAGCACGCACCGGAGAACTCGAACAGCGGTTGCAGCAACTGCGAGTTCTTGACGGTCTCGTGGCCGAACGCTGTGCGCTCGAGTTCGGGGATCGTCAGGAAGTGGTCCCACCGCTCGCGCTCCACGTCACGGTGCTCGTCCGCCGGCCGCATGTTGATCGACTTGCGCTTCAGCTCCGACTTGTCGCGGGCCGGGCACACCTCGACGCAGATGCCGCAACCGGTGCAGTCGTCGGGTGCGACCTGCACCGTGAGCAGGTGGTCGGCGAGGTCGCGGGAGCGGAACGTCTTCGAGAGGAAGTGATCGGGGCCGTCGCCCATCGAGCTCGGCTCGTAGGCCTTGGTGCGGATCGCGGCGTGTGGGCAGACGAGCGCACACTTGCCGCAGTCGATGCACAGATCCGGCTCCCAGATCGGGATCTCGCTCGCCAACGAACGTTTCTCGATCACCGTCGTGCCGGTCGGGAAGGTGCCGTCGACCGGCATCGCCGACACCGGCAGGTCGTCGCCCGCACCGGCGAGCAGCGGGACCGTCACCCGTTCGACGAAGTCAGCGGTGTCGCCGTTGCCGACCAGGCGCGAGCGCACGTCGACCGAGACGCCCGCGGGCTCCGCCACCTCGGCGGCTGCTGTCGCAGGTACCGGCACGACGGCGAGCGCGGCGAGGCCGCGGTCGACCGCTTCGTGGTTGCGGTCGACGACCGATCGGCCGCGGCGTCCGTACGCCTCGACGATCGAGGACTTGATCGCCGCGACCGCGTCATCGAGCGGCAGCACGTCGGCCAGTGCGAAGAAGCACGGTTGCATCACGGTGTTGATCCGACCCGGCATCCGGAGGTCGGCTGCGATGCCGGCGGCGTCGACCACGTGCAGGGTCAGGTCCTTGTCGACGATCCCGGCACGCACGCGGTCGGGCAGGTGTGCCCAGACCTCATCGGCTGCGTACGGAGCGTTGAGGAGCAGGGTGCCGCCGACCGCCGCCTGGGCGGTGACGTCGAAGTCGTCGAGGAGGCTGAACTGGTGGCAGGCGACGAGGTCGGCGTCAGCGACGAGGTACGTCGACTCGATCGGTTCGGGCCCGTACCGCAGGTGCGAGACCGTCATCGACCCCGACTTCTTGGAGTCGTAGACGAAGTAGCCCTGCGCGTGCAGGTCCTCGACCGAACCGATGATCTTGACCGACTGCTTGTTCGCGCCGACCGTTCCGTCGCTGCCCAGCGCGAAGAACACCGCCGACTTCGCCGTGCTCGTCACCCGGAACGAGTCGTCCACGGTGAGGCTCGAGGCGCTCACGTCGTCGTCGATGCCGACCGTGAACCGCCGCTTCGGTGTGTCCGACCCGAGCTCTGCGAAGACGGCGGCGACCATCGCCGGCGTGAACTCCTTGGAGCCGAGGCCGTAGCGGCCGCCGATGATGCGGATGTCGGACCGACCGGCTTCGGCGAGCACCGTGGCGACGTCTTGGAAGAGCGGCTCGCCGACCGCGCCCGGTTCCTTCGTGCGGTCGAGCACGGCGATCGACCGGACCGAGTCGGGGAGCGAGTCGAGGAAGGCGCCGACCGGGAAGGGGCGGAACAGCCGGATCGTCACGACACCGACTCGCTCCCCGTCGGCGAGCAGCCGGTCGACGGTTTCGCGGGCGGCGCCGACACCCGAGCCCATCATCACGATCACGCGCTCGGCATCGGGATCGCCGTGGTACTCGACGGTGCCGTATCGCCTGCCGGTCAGCTCCGCGAAGCGCTCGAACGACGCGGTGACGGCGTCGGCGACCGAGTCGTGGAACGGCGTGGCGGCTTCGCGCGACTGGAAGAACACGTCGGGGTTCTGTGCCGTGCCGCGCACCACCGGGGCGGTCGGCCGGAGGCGACGCAACTTGTGGGCGGCGATGTCCTCCTCGCCGACGAGCGACCGAAGCGCGTCGTCGTCGAGCAGCTCGATCCGGTTCACCTCGTGTGAGGTGCGGAACCCGTCGAAGAAGTGGATGAACGGGATGCGCGACCGCAGCGTCGAGGCGTGGGCGACCGCAGCGAAGTCGTGCGCTTCCTGGACCGAACTCGCACAGAGCATCGCCCAGCCGGTGGTTCGAGCGGCCATGACGTCGCTGTGGTCACCGAAGATCGACAGCGCGTGTGTCGCCACGCTGCGAGCGGCGACGTGGATCACCGCCGGGGTGAGTTCGCCGGCGATCTTGAACATGTTCGGCAGCATG
>JBCBDK010000333.1:2107-5151 GCA_038529675.1 Actinomycetota bacterium | reverse complement strand
TCCTCGACGCGGTCGGGCGGTGGTGGCCAGACCGGAGGGGTGATGCCGCCCACGAGGAGCATGGCGACGGGTCGACCATCTGCCCACACGAACGCACGAGCGCAGAGGAACCCGAGGTGCGTCGGGCTGAACCGCTGTGCCACCTGCGGTCGCTCGGCGAACGAGCGCCACTCGGCCACGCACGCATCGGCGGCCGCCTGCTCGCCGGCGATGGCGGCGTACAGGCCACACGGGTTGGTGACGTCGCTGAGCGGGTTGCCGTGAGCGTCGCTGACGAGGGTCATCACGCCGAGCAGGTCGGCGAGCAGGTTCGCGATCGCTTGTGCTGCGTCGGGAGCGAGCGGTGACGCTTCGTCGCGTCCGCTGCGGTCGTTGCGAGACAGCGCAGGTCGCTCACCGGCCGCCCGAGGCGCGATCGAGGCCTCGACGCCCGTGTCGCTCGGGACCGGCGTACCGAACTGGGCAGCGATGCGGTCGGCGGGGAATCGCCACTGCCGTCCGACCTTGACGCTCGGGAGGCGTCCGTCGTCGGCCATGCGGTACACGGTCGAGCGGTCGACGTGGAGGAGATCCTGCACTTCCTGCGTGGTCAAGAGCGTCGTCATCCCGTTCGTCCTGTGTATTGGTCCGTGGTCGTGGGTCTCTCTGCATCATCCGACGCCGCGTGCATGCGGCGTCAGGGCAGGAAGTCACATCCGCGGGCACGGTTTGGCACGAGAAGGGCACCTGCAGAGATCGACGCAGGCAGTTGCCTGCTGTTGCTGGTTCATGCCCGTTCGTGCGGGGCTGCGCGGCTCCGTACGGGGATGTCGATGTCAGCGGAGCGCGTCGGCGAGGGCGCGGCAGGCAGCCTCGCGGACCTCGGCGGGGGTGGCGAGCGCGCCGACCGCCATGAGCGATGTGTGGATCTGGCCGCCGGCGCGGAGGTGGGTCACGGTGCCGCCCGCGCCGCGTAGTGCGTCGGCATACGCTGTGCCCTCGTCGCGGAGCGGATCGAACTCGGCGGTGACGACGACGGCCGGTGGGAGCCCGGTCAGGTCGTCGGCTCGGAGCAACGACACTCGCGGGTCGGCCAGCTCGTCGCCGTCGGCGTAGTGGCCGAAGAACCACTGCATCAAGGAGGCGGTGAGGACGTAGCCCTCGGCGTTGTCGGTGAACGATGGCATCGTCATCGCGTGATCGGTCACCGGTGTGACGAGCAGCTGGGCGATGATCGACGGCCCGCCCTCGTCGCGGGCACGATGACAGACGTGTCCTGCGAGGTTCGCGCCGGCACTCCATCCGGCGACGGCGAGCCGGTCGGGGTCGCCGCCGAGCGCGTCGGCGTTGTCGGCCGCCCATCGCAGTGCTGCCCACGCATCGTCGTGTGCGGCGGGGAAGCGGTGCTCCGGGGCGTGCCGGTAGTCGACCGACACGACGACGGCACCCGACCGGTTCGCCAGATCGCGGCAGAAGGCGTCGTCGGAGGTGGCATGGCCGAGCACCCAGCCGCCGCCGTGGAAGTAGACCACGAGTGGCAGCGCAGCGTCGTCCGAGGCCCCAGCGTCGCCGGAGGCTCCAGCGTCGTCGGTGGCTCCGGCGGGCTCGGCAGGGTCGGCGCCCGCAGGGACGTACCGTCGATACGCGAGTTCGCCGCTGGCACCGGGGAACGTCCCGTCGGAGATCTCGGCGACGTCGGGGCCGGGCGGGCTCATCGCTGCGGAGGCCTCCATGAACCCACGGGCCGCGGCGGGCGACATCGTCTCGAGCGGCGGTACGCCGAGCTCGGCCATCATGTCGAGCATCACCATCACGTCGGGAGCCAGGGGTCGGATGATCCCGTCGTTCACGACGTCGGCTCGGGAGCCGCTGCCGGCGTCCGCCTCGCCCGTGTCGGCGGCGGTCGGGGCCGGTGCCGGGCCCCGCCGGAAGCCGAGGTAGCCCGACTCGACGACGTCGACGCACGCCTGCCGGTAGCGATCGACACCACCGACGTAGGGCAGCACCACTCGCGCCTTGCCGGGCACGTTGGCGCCCATGTACCAGGAGTTGGCCTGAGGGAAGAGCGTGATGTCGGCGAAATCGTTGGTGTGCTGCACCCAGGCGTGCTCGGCCAGCTCGGTCGGTTCGATCACGGCGTGGCCGTCGCGACGCAGGGTGTCCAGTGTGTCGGTGATCCACTCGACGTGCTGCTCGATCGACACGGCCATGTTCGACAGCACCGACGGACTCTGCGGCCCGGTGACCATGAACAGGTTCGGGAACCCGTGCGTCATCAGACCGAGGTACGTCTTCGGTCCGTCGGCCCACTTCTTCCCGAGTGGGACACCGTCACGGCCTGCGATGTCCACGCGCACGATCGCGCCGGTCATCGCGTCGAAGCCCGTCGCGAGCACGATCGCATCGAACTCGAACGATCCACCCGCGCCGGCGAGCTCGATCCCGGTCGTGGTGATCCGTTCGATCGGCTCGGTGCGGAGGTCGACGAGCGAGACGTGGCCTCGGTTGAAGGTCTCGTAGTAGTTGGTGTCGAGGCACAACCGCTTCGTGCCGATCGGGTAGGTCGTGGGGCAGAGCGCTTCGGCGGTCGCAGGGTCGTCGACGATCGAACGGATCTTGGATCGGACGAATTCTGCTGCGGTCTCGTTGGCGTCCGGGTTCAGGAAGAGATCGTTGTACGACCCGGTCAACGAGAAGATGGTTCCCTCTTCCCAGGCCTGCTCGTAGCGGGCTCGGCGAGTCTGGTCGTCGACCTGCAGCGCACCGAGCTCCGCGAGGTCGCGCGGCACCCCGGCCGAGGACCAGCGCGCCTCCTCGCGGTACTCCGCGATCCGTCCCTCGAACCGGGCGACCTTGTCGGCGGTCGGTGGACCGTTGTGAGCGGGGATGGAGAAGTTCGGCGTTCGTTGGAACACCACCAGCTCGTCGGCCTCGTCCGCGATCAGGGGAATCGACTGGATCGCCGACGACCCGGTACCGATCACGGCGACTCGCTTGCCGGTGAAGTCGACGCCGTCGTGCGGCCAGCGCCCGGTGACGTACACCTCACCCTCGAAGGCGTCGAC
>JBCBDK010000333.1:0-2007 GCA_038529675.1 Actinomycetota bacterium | reverse complement strand
GTGTACTGGTAGTCGATGCTCTCGACGTCGCAGCGGGCGCCGGGGTACCGGTTCCAGTACCAGGTGCCGCCGACGTCGTCTCCGGTCTCGAACGCCCGTGCGGTGAACCCGAGGTCGCGCAGCCGCTTCAGCAGGTAGAGCCCGGCGATGCCGGCGCCGACCACGACGACGTCGACGTCGGGCCCGCGGTGCTGCTCGGCGTGACCCCCGCTGGGGTCGACGTCGGTTCGTTCGTGCAGGTCGGTCACGTGTCCCCCTGGAGTCGACTGATCGAGCAGACCGGGTCTGCGTCGACTGATCGAGCGTCGATCGGATGAGCCTTGACTGGATGAGCTCGGCGTGGATGAGCTCGGCGTGGATGAGCTTGGGCCGGGACCCGATGCTCGCGCGATCGATGAGCCCGTCCCGACTCGTACCAACCCCAACCGCCGTAGTTCCCGCCGACCCGGTGCCATGGCCGATACTCGTGCACGGACGTGCTGCTCGGCCGACTCATCGCGGTCGCGTGCAGCGGCCGAGTGGGACCCACGCTCGGCAGAGCAGAGAAACGGAGAAGAACAGGTGAAGCTCGCCCAACACGACGGCAGGTCGGTCATCGTCCTTCCCGACGGCGTCGCTGATGTGGCCGTTGCGTCGGACGGCCGGTTCGGACCTGATCCGATGTCGCCCTACGAGGACTGGCCGGCGTTCGTCGACTTCGCCGCGAGCGTGTCCGAGCCGACCGGCCCGCTGATCGAGTCGGCGTTGGGCAACCCGGTGCCCCGCCCGCGCCAAGTCTTCGCGATCGGGTTGAACTACCGGAGTCATGCGGCAGAGACCGGGCGTGACGTGCCGCGTACGCCGGCGACGTTCACCAAGTTCCCGTCGTCGCTCGCCGGTCCGTTCGACGACGTCGAGCTCGTCGGTGACCGCACCGACTGGGAGGTCGAACTGGTCGTCGTGATCGGCGCAACTGTCGACCGGGTCGATCCGGCAGACGGTTGGCGCCACGTGGCCGGGCTGACGATCGGTCAGGATCTGTCCGATCGCGATCTGCAGATGGCCGCAGGCGCCCAGTTCTCCCTCGGCAAGTCGCGTCGCGGCCACGGGCCGATTGGGCCGTGGCTCGTCACGCCCGACGAGTTCGACGATCCCGACGACCTCGCACTCGGCTGCTCGGTCGACGGTGAGGTGGTGCAGGACGGGCGCACGAGCGACCTGGTGTTCGGCGTTCCGCAGCTCGTGGCCGAGCTGTCGGCGGTGCTCGTCCTGCTCCCGGGCGACGTGATCTTCACGGGCACGCCGTCGGGTGTCGGCGTCGCCCGCACGCCGCCACGGGCCCTTCGACCCGGGAACGTGCTCGAGACGTGGGTCGACGGCATCGGTCGCATGCGCAACGTCTGCCGCTGACCCAGCGTCGTGCGAGGGTTCCGTCGGCCGCAGACCAGCGTCGCTGTCGATCGGACACCCCGGTCTGGTCGCCTCACGCCGCAGCGAGCAGGGCCTCGGGTACCTCGGACGAGATCACGGACGCATGCCAGCGCGCCTCTCGCCATCCGTGGTCGGTCCGCTTCCACACGATCGTGGCGACGCAATCGAAGCTCGCCACGTGCTCGCCGACGGTCAGGGTCTGGCGGAAGTCGAGGACGGACATGCCCATCGTCCCCTCCACCATCGCCTGGTAGCCGAGGATCTCGGAGTCGGTGGCTGCGCCCATCGAATCGAGCGTGGCGAACAACTCGTGGAACCAGCGCTCCCATTCGACTCGGGTCCGGATGGGTCGGGCTTGGCCTGCCGGATCGACGTCGACGATGCCGAAGTCGTCGTCGCAGAGGTTCGCCAAGGTCTCGAAGTCGTGGTCACGAACGCTGCGGAGCAGCGACAGGGTCTCGGCGTAGAAGGGCCTGCGTGCGTAGCGGCTCGGCGGGCTGTCGAGCGGTGACGGGGCCGTGTCGATCATGGTCATGCTGAACTCGGACTTTCCTGGGGGTGTCGGGATGGGGGTGTCGGGATGGGGGTGTCGGGATG
>JBCBDK010000332.1:0-5152 GCA_038529675.1 Actinomycetota bacterium | reverse complement strand
GCACGACGAGATCCATGACCGCTCGCGACCCGGACCACCACGATCACACGAGCCGACCACGACGATTCCGAGTCCCAGCCGACCGACAACCAGCGAGTCGCCCGTCGAGCCGGTGCCGGCCACGCCGATCGGTGGCGGGCGAGTGAGCGCCAACGCTGCCTGGACGCTCGCCATCGACTTCGGGACCACGACGACGGTCGCAGCATCGCGAGCCGACGGCGGCACGGCGCAGGTCATCGAGATCGACGGCGACCGACGCGTGCCGTCGATCGTGTTCGTCGACGAGACCGAGGGCGTGCTCGTCGGCAAGCGTGCCGAGCACCTCGCTGCGACCGACCCGTCGCGCACGGTCCGCGCCCCGAAGACCCGGATCGGCGACACCTCACCCGTGGTGGTCGCAGGGACGACACACGACCCACTCGACCTCATCGCGGCGATCCTGCGTCACGTCGTGGACGAAGCCATCCGCTTCCACGGCGGGACCCGACCGTCGTCGGTCCGATTGACGCACCCGGCGAGTTGGAGCGGCCCGCGGCGGTCCCGGCTGCTCGAGGCGGCACGCCGCGCCGGCGTGGACGACGCCGTCCTCGTGCCCGAGCCGGTCGCGGCGGCGATCGGGCATGCTGCGGACCGCGGCACCGACCCGGCGGGCGCCGAGCGACCGGTGCTGGTGTACGACCTCGGCGGCGGCACGCTCGACACCGCGGCACTGAAGGCGGTTGATCCCGGCTTCGAACTGCTCGGTCGGCCGGGCGGCGATCAACAACTCGGCGGTGAGTTGTTCGACGAGCTGCTCGTCGCCGACATCGGGTCGGAGCTCGACGACCGCGTCTGGGAACGGTTGCAAGTCGACGACGATCCGCTCTGGCGCCAGGCCGCCGCCGGACTCCGACGCGAGGCGAAGCGAGCGAAGGAGGCCCTCTCGACGCATGCGTTCGCCGACGTCGTGCTCGGGCTGCCGACCGGCATGGTGCAGCAGCGCGTCGAGCGCGAGCGCTTCGACCGTGTGATCGGTCCGTACGTCGACGAGTCGGTCTCCGTACTCCGGCAGACGGCGTCGGGCGCCGGCCTCGGCGACGGCGACATCGACACCATCCACCTCGTCGGGGGTGCGAGCCGCACGCCTTTGATCGAGGCATCGCTGCGCTCGGGGTTCGACGCCGTCGACATTTCTCGGCTCGGCGATCCGAAGGGCGTCGTGGCCCTGGGTGCGACCCACCCCGACGCCGTCCAAGGTGGCGCAGGGCCTGCGGCCACGATGCTGGACCGCAGCCCCACGACGGTCGTCGACTCGGCGCTGGCGCCGCCTCTGGCCGCCGGCGGCCTTCCTGCGCCGGGCGCCGACGAAGCAGCGAGCCCACCCGCGTCGAAGGCCTCCGGGCCGAGTCGCAACGTGCTGATCGGAGCGGCGGCCGCCGCCGTGATCGGCGTCGGTGCGATCGGGTTCGCGCTGGCGTCCGGGAACGGCGGCGGGGACGCGGCCCCGACCGTGACGACGATCGCGACCATCGGTGCGCCCGGCGACGGCGACGGCGACGACGGTGAGGCCGCCGACGCGGCCGCCGAGATCGGCGCCGACACCTCCGGTTCGACCGACGTCGACGACGGCCCGCAGCGAAACGACGTCATCACGGTCCCGACCGCACCGCCGACCAGTGCGCCAGCGGTCACCGAGCCACCGACGACCCAACCGCCCGCGTCGGCACCCTCCGAGACGACGCCATCCGAGACGACGCCTTCCGGGGTGGAGGCGCGTGTGCCGACCAACGACGAGCTGGCCTCGGCGCTGGTTCCTTCAGGACTGATCGCAAGCGACTACGCCCCGATCGAGATCGAGCCCGGCGCGGATTTCTGCAGCGGGAACGACGAGTCGGCCGTGGTCGATCGAGCCGAGCAGGCGTTCCAACGATCGGTCGACATCGGCATCGAAGAACAGCTGGCGCACGAGGTGATGGCCTTCCCCGATGCAGCGGCCGCCGCCGCGTGGTTCGACCGGGCCTTCGAAGTACTGGGGAACTGCGATCGGTCGACGTACGAGACCGAGGGATTCGTCTACGACATGCTGATCCAGATCCAGCCGTTCACGGCTGAGGTCCTCGCCACGGTCCCCTGCGCCGACGACACCGCGGTGACGATCGTCAGCCTGTTCGACGGCCCTGCGTTGGTGCCAGCAGTGACGCAGACGACGCAGGCGGTGCGATGCGGGTCGAACGTGAGCACGGTCACGTTCGCCGTGACCCAAGGCATCGACTACCTCGTCAACGAGGAGAACCTCGTCGACTACGTCACGGCCGGTTCCGCAGCCCAGCTGGCGCTCGCGAACATCCCGACCGTGCGCTGATCACAGGAATTCCGAACCGGAGCCCGGTGCCCGCCGTCGAACCCTTTCGACACCGACCCGACGGGCCGACCGCCGGATCGATCACACGAAGCCCACACGAGCACCACCAGGATCACCAGGAGCAGCAGATGAACACCGTCATCGACCAGCAGACCACCACCGGCGGCGGACAGATCGTCCTGGCCGTCGACGACGGGCGGGGCAGCACCGACACCTGTGCATTGAGCGACGTCGTCACGATCGGCCGCGACGAGGACTGCGACATCGTCCTGGAGGACGACCCCCGCGTCTCCCGACGCCACGCCACCGTGACGCTCGACGATGCCGGCGACGCCACGACCGCCGTCGTCGCCGACCTCGGCTCGACCAACGGCGTATTGCTCAACGGGGTCCGGATCACCGGCCCGACCACGCTCCACCTCGGTGACGCCTTCCAGGTCGGTCGCACCACGATCCGCCTCGAGCGGGCCGGCTCCACCGCCACCGTCATCGAGACGCCACCTCCGTCGGACCGCGACGCTGCTCCGGCGACGCCTGCCACGCCAGCCGGTCCCGGCGAACCGCCTCCCGTCGACGGCGACGACGCGAGCCACCCGACCCCGATCTGGCGGCGCCCGGTCGCGATCGCCGGAGCAGCCGTTGCGGTGATTGCACTGATCGTCGGCGGCATCGTCGTCGTCTCGTCGGACGACGACGCCGACACCGACGAGACGATCGCCTCGGAGCAGACCGCGGGTGACGACGCGGCAACGATCGGCGGTGACGACGCGGCGACCGACGACGCGGCGGGCGACGACGCCGGTGGCGCGGACGGAGCGGGCGCCACGATGACCGCCGAAGAACTCACCGAGTTCGCCGAGCGCGGGGTGCTCCAGGTCCAGGCCGAGATCGACGGGCAGCTGATCGGGACCGGCACCGGCTGGGTGTACGACCTCGATCGCGGCCTGATCGCCACGAACTACCACGTCGTCGGCGTCGGCACGACGTTCTCGGTCGGCGTCGGACCCGACCGACGGACCGCCACGCTGGTCGGCGCTGCGCCGTGCGACGACCTCGCCGTGCTGCGCGTCGACCGCACGAGCGACCTCACCGAACTCGAGATCGGCGAGCAGTCGTCGCTCCGCAACGGCCAGGAGGTCGTGGCGCTCGGCTACCCGGGCACCGCCTCGCAGACGCCGTCGCTGATCACGAGCACCGGCACGGTGTCGAGCCCCCGGACGTCGTTCGACGCCCCCGCGATCGACCTGCCCCGCTATCCGAACCTCGTGCTCACCCAGACCCCGATCAACCCGGGCAACTCGGGCGGTCCGCTGCTCGACATGACCGGCAAGGTGATCGGCGTGAACTCGGCGGGCTCCAACATCACCCAGAACCAGAACTATGCGATCGGCGCCGACCGCCTCGAGGAGCTGCTGCCGGAACTGAGCGCCGGCGACTCGATCGGTTGGAACGGGTTCGTGTTCCACTTCCCTCGGACGCCCGAGGAGGTCCAGGCACTCGGGTACGACCCGATCCTGTTCGGCAGCGCCGTGTTCGCCCTCGAGGCGGTGCCGCAGTCGCCCGCCGCAAACACCGGGCTGTTCCGTCAGCTGAACGGGCTCCCGATCCCGATCATCGGCGTCGACGGGGTGGCGATGGACGGGACGCTCCAGACGCTCTGTGAGGCGATCGGTTCCCGCACCCGTGGCGACACGAGCACCTTCAGCATCACCGACGGCGTCGATCTGTTCGAGGTCGACTTCGACTACGCCTGACCGCACACGGCTCGTTGCCCCGAGCCGACCGATCGACGACCACACCGAACGAGACGGCACGACGACGGTCGGCGTCAGCGACCTCCGCTGACGTCGACCGTCGTCGCCGTGACGTAGCTGGCCTCGCCGGATGCGAGCCAGAGGATCGTGCGAGCGACCTCGTCGGGTTGCCCGCCCCGGCGCATCGGGACACCTGCGGCCACCCGGTCGACACGATCCGGTTCACCACCCGACGCGTGGATCTCGGTGTGGACCACACCGGGGCGGACGGCGACGACACGGACACCTTCGTCGGCGAGTTCTCTGCCGAGCCCGATCGTCATCGTGTCGACCGCACCCTTCGAGGCGGCGTAGTCCACGTACTCGAACGGACTCCCGAGGTACGACGCCGCCGACGACACGTTCACGATCACACCACCGCTGCCTCCGTGACGGGTCGACATCCGCCGTGCCGCCTCCCGGGAGCAGAGGAACGTCCCGAACACGTTGACGTCGAACACCCGTCGCCAACGATCGACCGCCATCTCGTCCAATCGCATCTGCTGCTCGAGGATCCCCGCGTTGTTGACGAGCACGGATGGTGCGCCGAACTCGCCGATGACACGCTCGAACATGGCTGCGACGGAGGCCTCCTCCTCGACCCGAGCACCGATCGCCATGGCGCGAACGCCGCTGGCCGCACAGTCGGCGACGACCGTCTCGGCGGACGCAGCGTCGGACGCATAGTTGACGACCACGTCGTAGCCGGCGTGGGCGGCGAGCCGGCACGTGGCGGCCCCGATTCCTCGGCTCCCACCGGTCACGACGATCACATTGCGGTCAGCTTCGGATGACACCTCGTCATTGTCGACGAATCGCGCGGGATGAGCAGCATGTGATGGGAACTAGTTTCGGCCGGATGCCCGACACCACCGCCGCCGACGGCAGCACCGCCACGAATCGCTCCGAGCACGCCCGGATCGCCGCCGACCTCCTCCACCTTCGCTCGTGGGCCACTCAGCCCGCCGTCTCCCCCAACGGCCAGCACGTCGCCCACGTCGTCGCCACGACCGACCTG
>JBCBDK010000331.1:0-5161 GCA_038529675.1 Actinomycetota bacterium | reverse complement strand
CTTCGAGGGCTACCGCGACTGCGAGTCGTTCTCGCAGATGTTCGACATCATCGACGCCGACTGGTTCGAGGCGCTCGAGCCCGTGTCGGGGCTGCCGACAGTGCTGCTGTGGGGTGAGCACGATCGGGTGTTGAAGTCGGGCCAGACCGACGGGATTCGGGCGAAGGCGCCCGATGCCCGCATCGTGATCCAGCCCGGGTGGGATCACTTCCCGATGATCGAACAGCCCGAGGAGTACGCCCGTGTCGTCGCCGACCTGGCGACCGAGCTGGTGGCGGCGAGCTGAGCGCCGCCGGGCCGGTGCCCGGCAAGCTGCGTCGATCATCGTCGCCGCCGACGGCCTGACCGTGCTCGGCTCGGGGACGGCATCCGATGACGGCATCGCGTCCAAAGCGGCCATGTTGGACCGAGCGGCGCACGTCGGCCTGCCGGTCCCCTCCGGCGTGATCGTGTGCAACCATGCCGATGTCGAGGCTCTCGCTGCCACAGCGGCGGGCGACGCAGTGAGGTCGCTCGGAGCCGCCCGGTTGGCCGTGCGTTCAGCGTTCGCAGCGGAGGACGGCGACTCGTCGAGCCAGGCCGGCTGGTTCCTGACCGAGCTGGACGTGACGCCCGACGACCTCCCAGCGAGCGTCGAGCGGGTGCGGGCCTCGGGTGAACGTCACACCGGCGACTTCCGGCGAGACGTGGTCGTGATGGAGATGGTGCATGCGGTTCGCGCCGGCGTCGCGTTCTCCGAACCCGGCACCTACGACGATGTCGTCAACGTCGTCGACGGGCTGGCGGACCGCCTCGTCGGCGGTGAGGCCGAAGGCGAGCGCGTGTTCCTCCCCCGCCTGGAACGGGCCGAAGCGGCGTGGCAGGAGCGTCTCCGGGTGCTGCTCGCGGACGTCCGGGACGAGTTCGGCGACCGGCCGTGGGACGTCGAGTGGGCCGACGACGGCGCGCGATGCTGGCTCGTCCAGATCCGGCCGATCACCCAGCCGACGGTCCGCGACGAGTTGCTCACGCTCGCCAACCACGCCGAGATCCTGCCCGAGCTGCCGTCGACGCTGATGACGAGCGTGATCGAGCAGGCCGGCCCGGACCTCTTCGCCTGGTACCGGCGTCGCGTGCCCGGCCTCCCCGCAGACCGGGACTTCCTGCACGTCGTGGCCGGTCGGCCGATGATCAACCTGTCGCTGCTCGAGGACATGATGCGTCACCTCGGTCTCCCGACCGCACTCGTGGCCGACTCGATCGGCGGCGACGGCGGCACCGAGCGCCCAGCCGCCCCGCTCCGTTCGCTCCGACGGAGCCCGTCGCTGCTTCGCCTCGGGCTGGCCCAGGTCGCCGCCGTGCTGTTCGCCCGCCGGAACGAGCGCCGTATCGCGTCGATCGGAGTCGATGGTGCGCAGTCATTCGGCGAGGCGCTCGACCAGCTCCACCACGGCTACGTGACGCTGGTGACCGGGATGTTCCCACTCTCCTCCGCCATCGGCCCGCCGCTGGCGGTCCTCCGCCGATTCGGCACCCTGCACGCCCACGCCTCGTCGCACAGGACCATCACGACCGAGTTGGCCGACCGGCTCACCACCGTCCGTTCCGCGGCTCCCGCCGACCGGGCAGCGGCGCAGCGGGCATTCATCGCCGACTTCGGTCACCGAGGTGTGTACGAGAGCGACATCGCCCGACCTCGCTTCGCCGACGATCCCAGTGGACTCGCGCTCGACGAGACACCGATCGTCGACCAGGTATCTGCAGGCTCACGCGGGGCCGGTCGATGGGCGCCGCTAGGAGCGCTGACGTGGCCGATCTGGTGGCTCGCCGCGCAGCCGCTCGCCGCTCGCGAGCGGTTCCGGCACGAAGCGATGCGTTCGTTCGCCTCGATCCGCTCGTCGCTGGTCGCGCTCGCCCGGCGCGCGGTCGCCGCAGGCCAGCTCACGAGCATCGACGACCTCTGGCTGCTCGACGCCGCCGAGGTCCGGTCGCTCGATCGGGGTCGCTGCTTCGACGAGGCGTTCGTCGCCGCTGCCCGAGGCGAGCGCGCCCGACTCGCCGAACTCCACCCACCCCACGTGGTCCACCGCTTCGACGATCCGTCGACATGGGCCGACGATGCCGACGACGGAGTATCCAGCAGCTGGCACGGCCTGCCGCTCACCGTCGGCTCGGTCGAGGGAACGGCCTGGGTGCTGAACGAGCCGAGCGATCGCCTGCCCGATGGCTTCGACCCCGCGACCACGATCCTCGTCGCCCGCTCGGTCGATGCCGGATGGGTCGGCACGCTCCGGCTCATCGCTGGTGCCGTCGTCCAGATCGGCGGCGACCTCTCCCACGGGTCGATCCTGATTCGTGAGCTCCGCATCCCCGCCGTCACCAACGTGCGGGGCGTGATGTCGCGGCTGGCGACCGGCGACGCGATCCGGCTCGACGCCGGTCACGGCTCGGTCACACGACTCGTCGGCAACAGCGTCTGAAGCCACGCGGTCCGACGGACCTCCACCCGGCCTGAGGCCCGTGTCGAGTCGGCTACGTTCGCCGGACCCGACGAGCGCTCGGACGAAGGGGACCGACATGCGACGACGACGCCTCACGACAACACTGACCGCCCTGGTGGCCGGCGCGACCCTGATCGCAGCCGCACCGATCGGCCTCGCCGACGCAGACGCACCTGTCGACCCACCGGTCGACGCGCCGGCCGAGGCCGACGAGCCCGATCAACTCGATCGCAGCGCCGGCGTGCGAGATCGCGGCGCTTGGACCGGGCCCGGCCGCCGAGGCGTGCCATGGCGTCCGAACGCTCGGTTCGCGACCTGCGCCGGGGTGCGTGGCAACGGTCAACGACTCTTCGCGCACTACGGCGTGCTCGCCCGGCAAGTCGAGGAGTACGGCGCGGTCAAGTGCATCGCCGGCGGCAGCTCCGGCAGCATCACGGCGTTCATTCACGAGAGCATCTGGGCGAACCCGGACGTGCATCGCTGCGGGCAGCGTCGTTGCCGCATCCGGGAACGTGACGCTCGCACGGCGCTGATGCTGAAGTCGGTGGTCGGCCTGGTCGACACCGGGGTCGTCGCCGACGTCCGGCTCCTCGCCGACCTCGTGCAGGACGTGTCGGATCTCGACATCGAGGCGCTCCTCGCCGGCCCGACACCGCAAGAAGGTGTCGACGCCTTCGTGCGGGCGCTCCGTGACCTCGGTCCGCTGATCAACCAGGAGGTGGTCGAGCTGCTGCTCACCTCCCCCGACCCGGTGTTCCACGCCACCGACATCATCGACGGACTCCAGAAGGGGCTCAGCTTCGTCGTGGACGACCCCCGGGTCTTCCTGCGGACCTCGGTGCTCGACACCGACGCCTTCGCGCTGCTCCTCGGTTCGGTCGGCTCGTTCTACGCCGCCTACGGCCCGGCCGATCGCAGCGGCGTTGCCGAGTGGCTCGAGACGTGCGCGCGACCCAGCGTCGGGCTCACGTGGGAGGAGGCCGCAGTGCTCCCGGCCGCCGACGGCGAGACCTGCGGTGAGCAGTTCGGCCGCTTGTTCGACGAGTACCGGGAGCGCTTCGCGGATCTCGGCGGCCCGAATCGGGCCAACGATCCGGTCGGGTGGTACCTCCCGGCGTTCGGCGTGACCGGCGTGCTCACCGGCGATGCCGTCGACCGGTGGGAAGCCGCACGCGCGGCCTGGATCGCCGCTGACCCGATTCCGTTCGAGCCGAGCTTCAGCGACGTCGGTGTCGGCTGGTGGGGCAAGGAACGCGAGCTTCGACGAATGGACCGTCGCCTCGACCGCCGGTTCGATGACCTCGGCTCGAGTCAGTTCGTGCCCCTCGGTCAGCAGACATGGCGCGAGGTGCTCGCCTCGTCACCGGCCGAGCCGGGGTTCAGCCCAGGCGTACCGCTCGCCAGCGGCGTCGTGTCGGTCGGCGGCTGGGCCGATCCGCTCCGGGTGCTTCCGCTCGAGGCGCTCGGCGCACGGCGCACGATCACCGTCAATCGCCGCGACGGGGTCGGCGGATTCACCGAGCAGGTCACGCGCCTGCTCGGTGCGTCCGACGCCGATGTCGCTGCCCTCTACTCCCCGACCGATCCGGCGAGCACGTTCTTCCGTGGGCTCGATCAGGCCGACGGTGTGTGGTGCACCGACTGGGACACTCCACCGGCCAGTGACGTCGACGCGCTGTTCGCCGACGGCTACGGCGCGCCGCTGATCACCGAGAACCGCCGCTTTCTCCGCCCGCGCAACGGCTATGTGAATGTCGGGCCGGACTTCGTCATCGGCGGCTGCACGCCCGGCGTGACCACACTGATCCAACGCCGGTCGAGCAGCTGACGATCACCGCGGCACGATGAGCGGGAGCGACGAGGCTCGTCGCAACCGGCGTCACCAGGCTGCACTCACCGCAGCACCGCCACGAAAGGTGACAACTGGCGCCATCCAGGCGGTCGGCGAGTCCGAGCCGCTCACTCAGGCGCGACGGACGTTCGAGACGGCTCGACGGACGTATCGCTACCCTGCCGCCGCGATGAGTCGACTCGGCGCCGAGCTCGCACGACTGGCACCGGGCTTCGTGGTGGTGCTCGCTGGCCTCGCTGCGGCCGTGGCGCTTCATGCGGCCGTCCCATCGATCTCGCGGCTGATCGCAGCAGTCGTGATCGGCGCGCTGATCGGCAACGTCGGCGGCAGCCGGCCGATCACACAGCCCGGTCTGACATTCACGGTGAAGCGAGTGATGCGGGTGGGTGTGGTGCTGCTGGGGTTCCGACTCTCGGTCGGGCAGATCACTGACCTGGGCGTCGTGACGCTGGCGATCGTCGTCGGGACGGTGCTGGCGACGTTCGTCGGGACCCAGTGGGTCGGTCGCCGGATGGGTTTGTCCTCGGCGTTGTCGCTGCTCGTCGGCACGGGATTCGGCATCTGTGGGCTGTCGGCGATCGCTGCCGTCGAGGACGCGAGCGGAGCATCGGAAGAAGAGGTCGCCGCCGCGATGGGACTCGTGACGCTTTTCGGGACGCTGGCGATCTTCGCCGTGCCGTTCGCGGGCGACCGTGCAGGGCTCAGCGACGAGCAACTCGGGACGTGGGTCGGTGCGAGTGTGCACGACACGGCGCAGGTCGTCGCTGCCGCATCGGCCGTCACCTTGGTCAACCTGCGGGCGGCACGCCGCCTCGCGGGCCACGACGCA
>JBCBDK010000330.1:0-5166 GCA_038529675.1 Actinomycetota bacterium | reverse complement strand
AAGTACCCGCGCAGCGCTCGGGTCGGTGAGACGCTGCGGGAGATCATCGCCGAGGAACTGGTGCGGATCGACGACGAGCGGCTGTCGTTCGTATCGGTCACCGGGATCGACGTCGACCCGGAGCTGAACAGAGCCCACGTGTACTACGACTCGCTGTCGGGCGAGGACGGCGACGAGGAGATCCTCGACGCCCTCGCCGACCATCGGGTGCGGCTCCAGAGGTCCATCGCCCGACAGATCCGAGCGAAGAAGACGCCGGTGCTCGACTTCCAGCCCGATCCGGCGATTCGCTCGGCCGATCGCATCGACGACATCCTGCGCGCCGACCGCGAGCGACGCGGCTGACCCATCCCGCACCGACGCGCCATGGCACGCAAGCGCCGACCCGCGACCACGCACGGCATCTGCGTCGTCGACAAGCCGGCGGGCGTGACGAGCCACGATGTCGTCGCGATGCTCAGACGCCGGTTCGACGAACGCCAAGTCGGTCACGGCGGGACCCTGGATCCGGGTGCGACCGGTGTCCTCGTCGTGGCGGTCGGGAAGGCGACGAAGCTGCTTCGGTTCGTCGAGAAGACCACCAAGTCGTACCTCGGCGAGATCGCATTGGGCATCGAGACCAACACACTCGACGCGGACGGCACCGTCACCGCCACCCACGACATGACCGGGGTGACGATCGAGCGGGCACGCGAACTCGTGGGTGAGCACCTGACCGGCGACATCGAGCAGATCCCGCCGATGGTCTCGGCGATCAAGATCGACGGCACGCGACTCCACGAACTCGCTCGAGCGGGCAAAGAGGTCGAGCGGCCGCCGCGCCCGGTCACCATCCACTCGTTCGAACTGATGCCGACCGATGACCCGCTGGTGTTCCTGGCCGCGGTCGAGTGCTCGGCGGGCACCTACATCCGGACGCTGGCGGCCGACCTCGGTCATCTGCTCGGCGGTGGCGCCCATCTCCGGTCGCTGCGTCGTACGGCGGTCGGCCGGTTCACGATCGGCGAAGCCGCGCCTCCCGACGAGGCCGAGCTGCTGCCGGTGGAGGAGGCGGTGCGAACGCTCGATCGGGTCGATCTCGACGCTCGGACTGCAGGGCAGGTGGCGAACGGCCGACCGCTCCCGGCGTTCGACGGGCTCGGGCCGTGGGCGCTGTTCACCGACGGCGCTCTGACCGCTGTCTACGAACGCGTCGGCGACGCCGCCAAACCGCTCGTCGTCGTCCCCCACTGAGTTGGATTCTTGCTCGGGGACGGAATCCAACTCGGGGACGGAATTCAACTCGGCGGTCGTGAGTTGGATTCTTGCTCGGGGACGGAATCCAACTTGGGTCGTCGGGGCTGCATGTCTCTGACGAGGGGTGGAGGGCCTAGCGTGTCGCAGGTGCGGATCATCAGTGATCAATCCGAGTCAGCGTTCCCTGGCGAGCGGTGTGTCGTCACGATCGGCGCGTACGACGGCGTGCACGTCGGCCACCGTGCCGTCATCGACCGCGTTCGGGAACTCGCCGACGAACGCAACGCCCGCTCGGTGCTCGTCACGTTCGACAAGCATCCCGCCACGATCGTCCGGCCGGAGTCGGCACCGAAGCTGCTGACCGACGCAGACCAGAAGCTCGAACTCCTCGCGGAGACCGGCATCGACGCCGTCGTGGTCGTCGCCTTCGACGAGGACCAGGCCGCCGAGACACCCGAGTCGTTCGTTGCTCGCGTGCTGGTCGATCACCTCGCGGTGTCGTCGATCGTCGTCGGCGAGGACTTCCACTTCGGCCGCGGACGTGATGGCAACGTGATGTTGCTTCGCAAGCTCGGTGCCGAGCACGACTTCGACGTCCAGCCCATCGATCTCCTCCCGAGGGCCGACGGTGTCGACGAGCCCGTCAGCTCCACCTCGATTCGCCGCGCGCTGGCCGGCGGCGACGTACGGCGGGCCAATGCCATGCTCGGGCGTCCGTTCGAGGCCCGCGGCAAGGTCGTCCAGGGCGACCAGCGCGGACGGCTGCTCGGGTTCCCGACCGCGAACGTCGAGGTCTGGAGCAGGATCTGCCTCCCCGCCGAGGGTGTCTACGCCGGGCGGTACGTCCGTCCCGACGGCACCGAACACGGCTGCGCGATCAACCTCGGTCGCAGACCCACCTTCTACGAGCATGCGGACTCGGTGTTGCTCGAGGCGCACCTCCTCGACTTCGACGGCGACCTCTACGGCGAGGCGGCTTGCGTGCGGTTCACGCACTTCCTCCGGTCGGAGCGAAAGTTCGACGGGGTCGAGGCCCTGATCGAGCAACTGCGAACCGACGTGGAGAGCGCACGCACCCTCCTGATCGACGCGGACGGCTGACCCGCTTCGTCGGTTCGGCGATCAGGACGTCGCAGGCCAGATGAGCACACCCTCGTCGTACAGACCGGTCAGCAGATCGACATCGAAGTGTTCGGCCGCCACCGGTTCCACGCCCTCGCCGAACAGACCGACCGCGGCGTAGGCATCGAGCTCGCCCTGCAGCGTTGCTTCGTCGGGCACGCCGAAGCCGATTCCCTCGGGCGTGGTGTCGAGGATCAACCGGGCCTCGGTCTCCCAGCGGAACGTCTCACCCTCGGGCGACAGGAAGTTCGGGTTGCCACCTTCGTCGATCCGCTCGACAGCGATCGCAGCCGCCGCGGCGGGATCGTTGATCGCGTCGGACAAGCCGCGCATCGTCGCACGCATGAAGTCGGCCGCAGCGGTCGGGTGCTCTGCGACGAAGTCACGGTTCGAGACGATCACGCCGAACGAACCGGGCACGCCGAAGTCGAGCGGATCGAAGAGTTGGACGGCGACGCCGGCGCGCTCGACCGTGCCGACCTCGTTGCTCTTCCAACCGGGCAGCCCGACGATCGCGTCGATGGCGAGATGGGCGAGCGGGTCGAAGCCATCGAGCAACGTCGTCGTGAAGTCCTCGCCTTCGACGAGGCCCTGGCCGCGCAGCATCACGTCGATCGAGGTGGGCAGCTTGCCCTTGACGCCGATGGTGGTGCCTTCGAGGTCGCCGAGTTCGGTCGCCTCGCCCGCCTTGATGATGAGCGTGTCGATGGCCGTGCGACCCTCGACGGAGAGCGCCACGATCTCGTCGTCGTTCGCCGCCGAGAATGCGACCGACTCCGAGAACGAACCGCCGGACGCGAACTGTGCGTTCCCCGACGCGATCAGCGAGTAGTTGGCCGAGGAGAAGCTGGGTCGGATCTCGACGTCGAGGCAGAGATCGTCGTAGTAGCCGGCGGCGTCTGCGGCGATGACGTCGATGATCGACGACGCCGCCGCGAAATCGAAGCCGGTGAGGTAGGTGATGGATCCTGCGGCCTGGTTGGCCTCGCAGCGTGCTTCGGGAAACGGCTCTCCGGCCACGACGAGGACGTCGCCCGACCCATCGGTGGTCGGCGTCGGCGTGGCCGACTCGTTGGCGTCGGACCCGCATGCAGCGAAGACGAGGAGCGATGCCAACACGGCGCACGTCGTCGTTCTCATCAATCGTCCCTGTCTCGTCGGTGATCAGTCCACGACTCCGCCGAGCCGCCCGGGGCGACGATATCCCGCGGTCGCAACTGAACGAAGCCTCGACGCAGAGATGACGCATGACCGTCACGAGGCCGTTTCGACACGCGCGTCGAGCCCGGACACTGCCTGCGAACCGCCGTCAGCGGCGTTGCGATGCGTGCCAGCGCAGCAGCAGCCGCTCGGCGGTCGACAGCACGACCAGCCCGGCGATCCCGAGTGCTGCCGTGCAGAAGATCGTCGTCCAGAGCGTCTCGGCGCCCGAGGTCTGGTTGAGCGCTGCCCGCTGCCCGATCACCCCGAGTCCTGACGGGTCGAGGGCCTTCGTCTCGGCGAAGTATGCAGCTGCCAGCGCGAGTCCGATCGCGAATCGGGCCGTGGTGAAGATCGAGGGCAGTGCGGACGGCAACCGCAGTCGCCACAGGACCTGGAATCGGCTGGCGTCGACGCTCGCGAACAGCTCGCGCGCAGCTGGGTCGGCGGCGCGCATCCCGCCGACGACCCCGAAGGTGAGCACGGGACAGGTGGTGAACGCGACGAGGAACAGGATCGGTCGTTCGCCGAAGTCGAGCCAGATGACGACCGACGTGATGTACGCGACCCAGGGCGTGACGAGGATGAGGATGAGCACGGGTTGCATCGCCTCGTCGAGCCACCGGGACGCCGCCATCGCTGATCCGAGCAACACGGAGACGACGAGTGAGATCGCGAGACCGACTGCCATGTGTCGTGCGGTGACGAGTGTGTTGTCCCAGTAGATCCCCGGTTGGTCGGCCAGCTCGGCGAGGATCGCGGACGGCGCGAGCAGGACGAACCGTCGGATGTCGAGCGCCCGAACCGCGGCCTCCCAGACGACGAGGAGCCCGACGATGCCGGCGAGCGGTGCCAGCACGGACCGTGCAGACCTACCGAGGAGCCCCGGGCCGGTCTCGCTCACGAGACGGCCCCGGCCGAACGACCGAGCGCGGTGCGGAGGCGGTTGACGACGTCGAAGAACGCCACCTCCCGCTCGACCTCGGCGTCGTGATGGGGCAGATCGACGTCGATCACTTCGCCGATCGACCCCGGGCGAGCGCTCATGACGGCCACCCGGTCCGACAGGAACGCTGCCTCGTCGAGCGAATGGGTTACGAACACGACGGTCGCATCGGTTCGGCGACGAAGACGGTGCAGGAGGTGTCGCATCTCGGAGCGGGTCAGCTCGTCGAGCGCCGCGAACGGTTCGTCCATCAGCAGGAGCGGCGCGTCGAGCGCGAACGCACGGACCAACGCCACGCGCTGCTGCATGCCTCCGGACAGTTCGTGGGGGAGCGCGTCGGCGAAGTCGGTCAGGCCGACCTCGGCGAGCAGTTCGGTCACCCGGGCCGCGATCACCCCATCGTTGCGTGGGGACCGGCCGATGTCGCCCAGCAGTCGTGCGTTCGCTGCCACGGACCGCCAGGGCAGCAACGCCGGCGCCTGGGGCACCAGCCCGATCTCACCGTTGCGTCGCGCGGCGTCCGGTGCGGCGTCGTTGATGCGCACGGTGCCGGTGGTCGGCGTCTCCAGTCCGGCGATGATCCGGAGCAGGGTGGTCTTGCCGCAGCCGGACGGGCCGAGCAGCGTCAGCGTCTCGCCGCGACGGATCGTGAGGCCGGTCCG